>JANOOO010000333.1:0-7514 GCA_031421375.1 Polaromonas sp. | reverse complement strand
GACCGCGTCGGCCGGGGTGGTCTGCAGGTAGTGCTGCCAGGCTGCAAACGTGGCGGAGTCGCCATCATGCAGATGCAGGTCAGCGATGAAATCGACGGCGCGCCACGAGTCCGGTGCGGTGAACTCGGGCGCGACGGTCATCAACCTAGAAACGACAGTTGGACACGCCCGAGTGGGCCGTCATGGGGTGTGCTGGCAAGGCGGGACAACGACGCAGGCTACTGCCTGCTAGGCGGAGCAACGCCGCCAGCGCGCGCCAGGGCGGCTCAATCGGGCGGGTAGCGCTCCCAACTAAGTTGTGAGCTTTTTTAAGGCCACAAATCTCAGTATTCATGGGGTCTCCTCAAGGAATACAAGCGGTCAACTGCCGTTTCTAGGTTTAGATTGCGACGGCCTTCTCGATGATCACGTCAGTCATAGGCACGTCGCCGTGGCCGCCCTTGCTGCCGGTTTTGACGCGTTCGATCTTGTCCACCACGTCGGTGCCGCCGACGACTTTGCCGAAGACGGCGTAGCCCCAGCCCGATGCGTTTTGCCCGGTGTGGTTCAAAAAGCCGTTGTCAGAGGCGTTGATGAAGAACTGCGCGCTGGCCGAATGCGGCGCGCTGGTGCGCGCCATGGCGACGGTGTACTTGTCGTTCTTCAGACCGTTGGTGGCTTCGTTTTCAATCTCGCCATCAGTAGGCTTTTGCTTCATGCCCGCTGCAAAGCCGCCGCCCTGCACCATAAAGGCAGGAATGACGCGGTGAAACACGGTGCCCGCGTAGTGGCCCTTGTTGACGTAGTTCAAAAAGTTGGCGACGGTTTTGGGGGCTTTGGCCGCGTCGAGTTCGAGCGTGACAACGCCGTGATCCTGGATGTGCAGTTCGACTTTGGGGTTGGACATGAGGTTTCCTTTTCTATAAAAAATGCAGGGGTTTGAAAGTGGTCTATTTCAGCAGCGTGGCTGATTTGATCAGCACCGGAGTCTTGGGAGCGTCAGTCGGGAAAGGGCCGCCAGCGCCGGTCGGCAGGCCCTTGATTTTTTCAACGGTGTCCATGCCGCTGCTGACTTTGCCGAAGACGGTGTAGCCAAAGAGTTGCGGCGCGTTGACCAGCTGCGCGCGCGGCGTGTTTTCATATACGCGGCCCTGGTGCTCGAACTTCGGCACCGGGTCGCCTGGCGGGATCAAGGTCGGGTTGAGAAAGTCGTTGTCTTTGACGTTGATGAAGAACTGCGACGAGGCTGAATTGGGGTCGTTGGTGCGCGCCATAGCGAGCGTGCCGGTGAGGTTTTTTGAGCCGCCCTTGGCCAGCGCCTCACGCCCTTCATGGGCGACGGGTGGGCGTGTTTTCTTCTCAACGTAGCTGGCGTCATAGCCGCCGCCTTGCACCATGAAGGTGGGGATCACGCGATGAAAAATGGTGCCGTCGTAGTGCTTGTCGCGCACGTACTGCAAAAAGTTCTCAACTGTTTTGGGGGCTTTGTCGGGATAGACCTCGACGGTGAAGTCGCCTTCGCTGGTGACGAACTTGACCTTGGGTGCCGTTTGGGCTGCGGCGGGTGCGAGGGCTGACGCGAACAGGGCGGCTGCGGCGAGCGTGGTCGCGGCAATTGAGCGCATCCAGATCGCGGTGCCGCCGCGTCGCGCCGGGGTCAAAAACATCGAGCGCATGCAGATCGTGCGGGGCAAGGCAAAAGCCATAAATCTTCTCTCCGATTGAAATAGTGCGGGGGGGCTGATTTTTTTGCCCTGGCCTCGGCCGTCTGCAAAAGTGCCGTAGCCAGCGAGTACACGGGCCGTCGAAGATTATCACCGCCGATGCCGCCGCGTCAGCACAGGGCGATGGCAGCGCGGTCCCGATCAGGGTTTGGCCGGGACGGGCAGCGGCGCGGCTTTCTGGCTCGTCGTGACGAGCGAGCGAAGCAGCGCCAGCTTAGGTGCCAGCGATGCGTTGCTGCCACCTTGCTGCAACGACCTGCTGTAAGCCGCGCTGGCCAGGCGCGCATACACGTCGCCGAGGTTTTCATGCGCTGCGGCGTAACGCGGGTTGGTACGAATGGCCATGTCGAGCGCGGCCTTGGCTTGCTCCAGCTGGTTGCGCGCGGCGTACAGCACGGCGAGGTTGTTGTAGGGCTCGGGCAGCTCGGGGTAGTCCTGAGAGAGTTGGGTGAAGGTGGTGATGGCGTCGTCGGTTTTGCCGGTGTCGCTTTGAATGACGCCCTGCAAGAAACGCATCTGCGGGTCACGCGGCTTTGCCGCCAGATATTGTGTGGCCGCGCTCTGCGCCTGCGCGTACTGGCCGCTGCCGATCAGGCGTGCCACGTCGTCGTAGTCGTCGGCCCAGGCAAGAGCCGACGCAAACATGACGATGGCTGTGAGCACGCCGCGAAGCGACGAGGTTAGCGCGGTGGGCAATGGAAAAGCGGACATCAAGGTGGAAGGGTGATTAGAAGATGTCGCATGGCGAGCAGCGGGGGTGAAGGATGACGCTGAAGCGGCTTGTAGGCGTCGGGCGAAAGCTCAATATATTTAGTACGTTCGACAGGGCGACGCGCGTCCGAAAAGAGTGTCCGCCAGGGGCCTCGATATACTTGTTTATTGTAGTCGGGGGCACGCTTTTTGGCCTGGGTCCTCCGGGTCGGCCAAGCGCTGACCTCTCGCTGCAAGCACTCCGTTTTGACCCTCTCTTTGTCGGCCCGCAACACGGGCAGGCCAGCCTTCTATCGCGAAATTTTATGAGCCTGCGGATCTACAACACCCTGTCGCGCGAGGTAGAAAACTTTTCTCCGATGGTGGCTGGCCATGTCCGCATGTATGTGTGCGGCATGACCATTTATGACCTGTGCCACATTGGCCACGCCCGCATGATGATGGCCTTTGATGTGGCGCAGCGCTGGATGAAAGTCAGCGGCTTGCGCGTCACCTATGTGCGCAACATCACAGACATCGACGACAAGATCATCAAGCGCGCGGTCGAGCGCGGCATCAGCATCCGCGCATTGACCGAGGAGATGATCGTGGCCATGCACCGCGACATCGGCGCGCTGGGCATTGAGCCGCCTACGCTGGAGCCGCGCGCGACCGGGTACGTGCCGCAGATGCTGGCGATGATCAGCACGCTTGAAGCAAAAGGTCTGGCCTACCGCAGCAGCAACGGCGATGTGAATTACGCGGTGCGCAAGTTCCCCGGCTACGGCAAGCTCTCGGGCAAGTCGCTCGATGACTTGCGCGCAGGCGAGCGAGTGGCAGTGCTCGATGGCAAGGAGGACCCGCTCGACTTTGTGCTGTGGAAGTCAGCCAAAGCCAGTGAGCCTGACGACGCCAAATGGGCCAGCGAGTTTGGCTTGGGCCGACCCGGCTGGCACATTGAATGCTCGGCCATGAGCTGCCAGACGCTGGGCGAAACTTTTGACATTCACGGCGGCGGGGCTGACTTGCAGTTTCCGCACCACGAGAACGAAATTGCGCAAAGTGAAGCCGCCAACGGCAAGCCGCTGGCGCGCTTTTGGATGCACAACGGTTTTGTGCGCGTCGATAACGAAAAAATGTCCAAAAGCCTGGGCAACTTTTTTACCATCCGCGATGTACTGGCAAAGTACGACGCCGAGACCGTGCGCTTTTTTCTGCTGCGAACGCACTACCGCAGCGCGCTGAACTACAGCGATATGCACCTTGACGATGCGCGCAATGCACTCAAGCGCCTGTACACGGTGCTCGATTCAGTTGGGTCCGATGCAGCGAAGATCGATTGGAACAACCCATTTGCAGTGCGATTCAAAGCGGCCATGGACGAAGATTTTGCGACGCCTGAAGCGGTGGCTGTGCTGTTTGACCTGGCTGGCGAGGTCAACAAAACGCGGTCAAGCGCGCTGGCCGGACTGCTCAAAAATCTGGGCGCGTGCCTGGGCTTGCTGCAGTGGGAGCCGGGGCGATTTTTGCAGTGGCGGCCACCTGTCCAGGGCCGCTTGAACGCGGTAGAAGTCGGTGAGGATCGGTTTGAAGCGAGCGGCACAGTTCAGCACACACCTGAAAGCATCGCGTTGCAGATTGAAGCCCGTGCCGCGGCAAAATTTCAAAAAAACTTTACCGAAGCCGACAGAATCCGGCAAGAATTGCTCGCTGCGGGAATCGTGCTGAAGGACTCGCCGACTGGAACCACATGGGAAGCTAAACGGTGAGCGACATGCCATCAAGATTAACCACCTGCTCACGTCACGGGTGGATGTCGGCTTAGTTCGACAAGTTGCAACAGGGGACGCAGCAAGCGATGAAGAAAATGATAAAGACCGGCCCGGCCAGCGCCGAACTAGCGGACGCAGGCGAGCACGACGTTGCGCCGCCCGCCTACTGGCATGACGCCTGCAAGCACCTCGTTAAAAAAGACCGCGTCATGAAGCGTCTGATCCCGCGATTGGGCGCGAGCTCGCTGCAATCTCGCGGCGACGCTTTCGGCACACTGGCGCGCAGCATCGTCGGCCAGCAAATCTCTGTGAAGGCGGCGCAAAGCGTGTGGCGCAAATTCGAGATGCTGCCGAAAAGCATGAGCCCGGCGGACGTGTTGCGGCTGAAGGTCGATGACATGCGTGCAGCGGGCTTAAGCGCGCGCAAGGTCGAATACCTCGTCGATCTGTCGATTCACTTTGACAGCGGCACCGCCCATTTCCGCGATTGGGCGGCGATGGACGACGAGGCCATCATTGCCGAGTTGATCGCCATTCGCGGCATCGGGCGCTGGACGGCCGATATGTTTTTGATCTTCTACCTGATGCGGCCCAATGTATTGCCGCTCGATGATGTTGGCCTGATCAACGGTATCAGCAAAAACTATTTTTCTGGCGAATCAGTCAGCCGCAGCGACGCGCGCGAGGTCGCGGCCGCCTGGGCCCCGTATTGCAGCGTGGCGACTTGGTATATTTGGCGCTCGCTCGACCCGCTCCCCGTATTGGCGTGAGAGCCGTCGGCCCGGCAACCTGAACGGGGGCACTTGGCACCAGGCGCTCCGCAATCCCACACGCTTTAAGGACACCCTGATGGCGAAAAAAACATTCCTTGATTTCGAGCAACCGATTGCCGAACTCGAAGGAAAAATCGATGAGCTGCGTTATGTGCAGACCGAGTCTGCAGTCGATATATCTGACGAGATCGAACAGCTGGCCAAAAAAAGCCAGCAGCTCACCAAAGACATTTACAGCGCGCTCACACCCTGGCAGATCACCAAGATCGCACGCCACCCCGAGCGGCCCTACACGCTCGATTACGTCAACGACATCTTCACGGACTTTGTTGAGCTGCACGGCGACCGCCATTTCTCGGACGACCTGTCCATCGTCGGCGGCCTGGCGCGCTTCAACGGCAACGCCTGCATGGTGCTCGGCCACCAGAAAGGTCGCGACACCAAAGAGCGCGGCCTGCGCAACTTCGGCATGAGCAAGCCCGAGGGCTACCGCAAGGCATTGCGGCTGATGAAGACGGCTGAAAAGTTCGGCCTGCCGGTGTTCACCTTCGTCGATACGCCCGGTGCCTACCCCGGCATCGACGCCGAAGAGCGCAGCCAGTCCGAGGCCATTGGGCGCAACATCTTCGAGATGGCGCAGCTGGAAGTCCCCATCATCACCACGATCATTGGCGAGGGCGGCTCGGGCGGGGCGCTGGCTATTTCGGTGGCCGATCAGGTCATCATGCTGCAGTATTCGATCTATTCGGTCATCAGCCCCGAGGGCTGCGCCTCCATCCTCTGGAAAACCTCTGAAAAAGCCGAGCTTGCGGCGGAAGCGCTGGGCATCACCGCGCATCGGCTCAAGGCGCTCGGCGTCATCGACAAAATCGTCAACGAGCCAGTCGGCGGCGCGCACCGTGACCACAAGCAGATGGCGGCTTTCCTAAAACGCGCGCTGAACGACGCTTTCCGGCAGGTTAGCGATCTGCGCGTGAAAGAGCTGCTGGACCGCCGCTATGACCGCCTGCAAAGCTATGGCCGCTTCATCGACACAAAAGCCGACGCGCTCAAGTCCGGTCGTGACTAAACGCAGCCTGCAGTCCGCCAACACGGCGGTTGCAGGTGCCATGGCGGCGTTCAATCCGCAACTGCCGCTGGGTGTGGCATTGAGCGGCGGTGCCGACTCCAGCGCGCTGTTGGTGGCCTGCGCTGAAAAGTGGCCCGGCCAAATTACAGCCCTGCATGTTCACCACGGCCTGCAGGCTGCCGCCGACGATTTTGAGCGTCACTGCCGTGTACTTTGCGCGCAGCTTGCTGTGCCCATCGCGGTGCAGCATGTCGATGCCACTGCCGCACCCGGCCAAAGCCCCGAAGACGCGGCGCGCACTGCCCGTTACGAAGCGTTTAGCCTTTTCATCGAGCAGGGACGGGCGAAAACAGCTATAAAAAGCATAGCGATTGGCCAGCACGCCGATGACCAGGTTGAAACGCTGTTGCTGGCACTCTCGCGTGGCGCGGGCCTGCCCGGCCTGTCCGCAATGCCGGCGCAATGGGAGCGCGGCGGCCTGCGCTATCACCGTCCTTTTTTGCGCGTGCCGGGGTGCCTGTTGCGCGACTGGCTGGCCGCGCGCGACATCGACTGGATCGAAGACCCGACCAACCTCGACGAGCGTTTCACGCGCAACCGCATTCGCGCGCGTCTGCTGCCGCCGCTCGAAGCCGCGTTCCCGCAGTTTCGCGAAACCTTCGCACGCAGCGCCCGGCATGCGGCCCAGGCGCAAGCGCTGCTAAACGAAGTAGCGGGTGACGACCTGCTCGGCACCGGCTGCCCACCGCAACTGGCTGCGCTGCGGCAACTTTCACAGGCCAGGCAGGCCAACGTGCTGCGATATTGGTTGCGCCGCGAATTTGGCGCGGGGCCAAGCGAGGCCCAGCTGTCTGAACTGCTGTCGCAGATTGCCGACTGCAGCACGCGCGGGCATCGCATTGAACTGAAGATTGCCGACGGCCAGATCGTTCTTCGGAGCGCAAGCCTGCACTTTCTGGTTGCCGGAACCCCTCCCGTTTCGCGCTGACCGGCCCTACCCGCTGGCTATAATTTGAGGCTTTGCCGACGCTGACCTCAACCGTCCGCGGCAGCTGTTTCAATCTGACTGTGATGCTTTTTCCATGGCTTTGATCGTTCATAAATACGGCGGCACGTCGATGGGCTCGCCCGAGCGCATCCGCAACGTCGCCAAACGCGTCGCCAAATGGGCGCGCGCTGGTCACCAGATGGTGGTGGTGCCCAGCGCCATGAGCGGCGAGACCAATCGCCTGCTCGCGCTCGCCAAAGAACTGGCGCCCGCGCAGGTCAGCGACGCCAGCCAGCGCGAACTTGACGCACTCGCCGCCACCGGCGAGCAGGCTTCCAGCGCGCTGCTGGCCATCGCCCTGCAAGCTGAAGGCGTGCAGGCCGTGAGCTATGCCGGCTGGCAAGTCGCCATCGCCACCAACAGCGCCTTCACCAAGGCCCGCATCGAGTCGATAGACGACAAAAAAGTTCTCGCCGACCTTAGCGCCGGCCGCGTCGTCGTCATCACCGGCTTTCAGGG
>JANOOO010000332.1:0-1630 GCA_031421375.1 Polaromonas sp. | reverse complement strand
CGGCATCTGACCCATGCGCAAAGCCATTCCCCTCGTTTTCATCCTCACGCTGGTGTGGGGCACCAACTGGCCGCTGTTTCCCATTGCGGTTCGTGAAGTCTCGGTCTGGACCTTTCGCGCGGTCAGCCTGCTGGGCGCCGGACTGTTGCTGCTGGCGGTTGCGCGGGTGCGCGGTGAATCGCTGCGAATCGCCCGCGCGCACTGGGGCACGATGGTTGCTGCGGCTATGGCCTACCTGGTGGTCTGGAACATCGCCAGCACCTATTCCGCCATCCTGATTCCGTCGGGTCAGGCCGCCATCCTGGGCTTCACGATGCCGCTGTGGGGCGCGCTGATGGCCTGGGCCTTCATGGGCCAGCGGCCCGGCGCGCGCGTGCTGCTGGCGCTGGCCTTCGGCGGTCTCG
Source organism: Polaromonas sp. (assembly GCA_031421375.1). Classification (GTDB taxonomy): domain Bacteria; phylum Pseudomonadota; class Gammaproteobacteria; order Burkholderiales; family Burkholderiaceae_C; genus Polaromonas. The sequence continues at coordinate 1,226 of JANOOO010000332.1, read as the reverse complement.
GCGTGATGCTGCTGATCGTCAACGGCATCGACGCCTACGCGAAAGCGCCGCTGGGTTTTGCGCTGGGTCTGCTTGCCGGGCTCGGCTGGGCAGCCGGCACGCTCATCCTGAAGTGGCGCCCCATCGCTGCGTCGCCCCTGGTGCTGACTGGCTGGCAGCTGCTGTTGGCATCCGCGCCCCTCGCCGTAGGTGCCTTCTGGTTCAGCGAGGGCGGCTGGTTCATGCCCTCAGCCACGACCCTGCTGGTCATCACCTACATCACGCTGGTGCCGATGGCGATGGGCAACCTTGCCTGGTTCGCCATCGTCGGCCTGCTGCCAGCGAACATCGCCGGGCTGTCGGCCGTGATGGTTCCGGTGGTGGCGATGGTGGCCGGCGCGATCATCCACGGCGAGCCGCTGGGGCCGGTGCAGTGGGTGTCGATGCTGTGCTGCGCGGTGGGGGTCGCTCTGGCCTTGGTTCAGCCGGTGCGACGGGCTCCTCCAGATTGACTTGAGCTTTAGGGAGGCGCAGTTGAAGCAACGAGCTTGCCCCGGTTTTTATCTAGCAATCGGTTGAACGTCCATTTAGAATAATCATCAAACATCGTCATCATTAATCATGCGAACCATCATCGACCTTGAAGACAGCCAGGCCAGCCGCCTCGACGCGTGGGCCAAAGCCGAAAAAATCAGCCGTGCAGAGGCCGTTCGCCGCGCCGTGACCCTTATGCTCGAGCGCGCGACTCCGCCGCAAGGCACGGGTTTTGGGCTGTGGGCGCAAGGCAAAGCGGTGCCGCCCGAGCGCGATGGGCTGGCTTTGCAGCAGGCACTGCGCAATGAGTGGGGCGAATAGCGAGCCGCCATGATCGCCCTTTTTGACTCCAACATCGTCATTGACTACCTCAACGGCATACCGCAGGCGGCAACTGAACTCGCGCAATACAAGCAGGCTTACATCAGCCCCATAACCTGGGTAGAGGCGCAAGTCAAAGCGCCACTTGGGTTGGAAGACGCGACGCGGAAGGCGATTGACGCCAACTTCAAACGCATCGAGCTTGACGAAGCAACGCTGCTCGAGAGCCTCAATTTGCGCCGCAGCCACCGCCTGAAATTACCCGACGCGATGATCTGGGCCAGCGCCCGCATCCACGGCTGGCAACTGGTGACGCGCAACACCAAAGACTTTCCGCCGGAGTGGGCCGGGATTCGGTTGCCATATACGCTTTGAGGCCAACGGTGTTTTCA
>JANOOO010000331.1:0-1766 GCA_031421375.1 Polaromonas sp. | reverse complement strand
CAGGGCGTCGCGTGCCACGCCGATGATGCGACCGCCCGCTGGCAGCGAGCCGTGGCGAAAGGCCTGAAACAGCGCCGGCATGATCTTGCGCCAGGCCAGGTCGCCGGTGCCGCCGAATAAAACGAGGTCGAAGCTCATGGTTGATTTGTGGGTTGAACCTAGAAACGGCAGTTGGACGCGTCCGAGTGGGCTGTGATGCGGTGCGCTGGCAAGGCGTGACAACGCTGCGGACTCCCGCCCGCGAGGCGGAGCAACGCCGCCAGCGCGGCTCACTCGGGTGCCTAGCGTTTTCACCTAAAAGGTAAAGGTGAACGAAGGCAGAAAAGTCAACAGCCATAGAGACATTGGAGATGTTTTCAAGCGGCCATCTGCCGTTTCTAGGTTGAATGGGAAGGATGCGGAACCGGCGCAATGCCTGAATGTAATTTTATTCCCCGCTTTTTTGATGATCCCGTAACTCTTGCGGGCACTCTTCCGACACGCCCGGCCAGCGCGCCCCCCTACACTTTGCGGCATGAACCAGCTCGCAGCGCTCAAACAATTCACCACCGTGGTCGCCGACACGGGTGACTTCAGGCAGCTCGCGCAGTTCAGGCCGCAAGACGCGACAACCAACCCGTCGCTCATCTTGAAAGCGGTGCAAAAGCCAGCCTACGCTCCGCTGCTGACGGGCACGGTCAGCCGGTTCAAAAAGGCCGCGCTCGATGAAATCATGGACCGTCTGCTGGTGCGCTTTGGCTGCGAGATTTTGCAGGTGGTGCCGGGCCGGGTCTCGACCGAAGTCGATGCGCGCCTGAGCTTCGACGCTGTTGCCAGCCTGGCGCGCGGCCAGCGCATCGTGGCGCTCTATGAGGCCGAGGGCGTCGACCGCTCGCGTGTGCTGATCAAAGTCGCCGCCACCTGGGAGGGCATACGCGCCGCCGAAATGCTGGAGCGGCAGGGCATTCATACCAACCTCACGCTGCTGTTTTCGTTCTGCCAGGCGGTGGCCTGCGGTGCGGCGAAGGTGCAGCTGATTTCACCGTTTGTCGGCCGCATTTACGACTGGTATAAAAAATCGGCAGGCACTGCGTGGAATGAAGCCGACCGGGCTGGTGCGAACGACCCCGGCGTCAAATCGGTGCGCGAGATCTTTAATCACTACAAAAAGTTTGGCATCACCACGGAGGTGATGGGCGCGAGCTTTCGCAACGTCGGGCAGATCACCGCGCTGGCCGGCTGCGACCTGCTGACCATCAGCCCCGAGCTGCTCGCCAGCCTGGCCGCCACTGAGGCACCGCTGGCCCGCGCACTTGATGCGGATGCGGCCGGGGCACTGGACCTGCCTGAGGCCCGCTTCGACGAAGCCGGCTTTCGCTACGCGCTCAACGACGACGCCATGGCCACCGAAAAACTGGCCGAAGGCATACGCGCTTTTGTGGCCGACGCCGTCAAACTCGAAAAGCTGATGCTGGCGGCATAAAGCCCCAGCAACACCGAGAACGCCCATGAAGCGCATGCGTTGCGATCAAACCCCGGCCTGGCCAGCCTTGCAGCGGCTGTTTGATGCGTCGGGTCATGCCTTCGACCTGCGTAGCGCCTTTGCCAATGACGCGCAGCGTTTTGATGCATTCAGCCAGTCGGCCCCGCACGTGTTTGCCGACCTGTCGAAAAATCTGATTGACGCCGCCACGCAGCAGCAGCTGTTTGAGCTGGCGCGGCAATGCGGGCTGGAGGCCCATCGCGACGCCATGTTTGTCGGCGAGGCCATCAATGACACCGAGCAG
>JANOOO010000330.1:0-4436 GCA_031421375.1 Polaromonas sp. | reverse complement strand
CCCCCCCGAGGGGGCCGCCGGGATGTTGCCCCCACGGTCGCGCACTTCGTGTCGCTTCCTGCCCCCCGAGGGGGCCGCTGCGCCTGCGGTCTGGCGGAGCCAGTCCTGCGGCCCCTGCTGGAATGGGGAGGTACCTTCTTACTCCCTCTCCCTCCGGGAGAGGGTTGGGGTGAGGGCTCTGCGCTTTCGAACAACGCCCCCACGGTCGTTCGCTTCGCGTAACTCCCTGCCCCCCCCCGAGCGGGCCGCCGGGATGTTGCCCCCACGGTCGCGCACTTCGTGTCGCTTCCTGCCCCCCAAGGGGGCCACTGCGCCTGTGGCCCGGCGAAGCCGGTTCCACGGCCCCTGCTTGAAGAAGATATCCGCTCTCCCTCTTGCTCCCTCTCCCTCCGGGAGAGGGCGGGGGCTTCACGCTGCGGCTCTAGAAGCGCCTGCGCGCTTCTGGACAGCGTGAAGAAGGTCGGGCTCAGCCCGGCCTGCGGTCTGCAAGACAGGGCTCCCCGACTGCTGCGCTCGCGCCTGGGTTTTGCGCAGTCAACGCCGACGCGCGGTGCGCACGCCAGCAACTTCTTCCACCGCCCCCAGCACCTGCCGGAGGCGGCCGGCCTGGGCGACTTCGACTGTGAAAGTCATCCACGCAGTACCGCCGCGGTTGTCTTTAACTGACTGTGTTTGCACGCCGATCACGTTGACTTTCTCGCGCGAAAAAACCTCGGAAATATCGCGCAGCAACCCTTGCCGGTCACTCGCCTCCACCGCAATATCAACCGGGTACAGCGACGTGTCGGACGGCTTGGCCGCATTCCATTGCACGTCGATGACCCGGTCTGGCGTGCCTGCCGCCATGTTTCGAAAATTGCTGCAATCGCTGCGGTGAATGCTGACGCCCTTGCCCTTGGTGACGAAGCCGCGAATGGTGTCAGGCGGTGCCGGTTTGCAGCACCGGGCAAGCTGCGTCAACAGCGAGTCAATGCCAACAACCAGCACGCTGCCCTTGCCAGACTTTCCAGGCGCATCGGGTGACTCGGTTGGGCGCAGCTTCTTGAACAGATCCAGCTCGGCCACCGGTGCAGGCTCGGGCGGGCGCAGCATGTTCTCGATAGTGCGCAGCGACAGCTCGTCCTTGCCGACCACGGCAAACAGCTCGTCAGCGTGTTTAAAGCCCAGCTGAAGCGCCAGATCGGCCAATTTGAGCGCCGTCTTGCCCTCACGCTGCAACAGCTTTTCAACCGCCTCACGGCCCTTGGCCACGGTCTGCTCGGCGGCGAGCGCGTTAAACCAGGCGCGCACTTTAGACTTTGCACGGTGGCTGGTTAAAAACCCCAGCTCGGGGTTGAGCCAGTCGCGCGACGGCCCGCCTTCTTTGGCCGCGACGATCTCCACGCTCTGGCCGTTTTGCAGCGGCGTGTTGAGCGGCACCATGACCCCATCGAGTCGCGCGCCCCGGCAGCGATGACCCAGGCTGGTGTGAACGGTGTAGGCGAAGTCAACAGCTGTCGCACCCTGCGGCAGCTCGACAATGGCGGCCTCAGGCGTCAGCACATAAATGTGGTCTTCAAACAAGCCGTGATTGGCCTCACGCGCACGCTGCGAAGCGGGCCCCGACAGGTCGCGCTCCCACGCCAGCAGTTGCCGAAGCACGGCAATTTTGGCGTCGTAATCACTGCCTGCCGACACGCCTGCGTAGCCCTTGGCACCTGCTTCTTTGTAAGCCCAGTGCGCCGCCACGCCATGCTCGGCGTGATCGTGCATGGCCTGCGTGCGAATCTGGATTTCAACCGGCCGGCCGTCGTCGTCCAGTACGACGGTGTGCAGCGACTGATAGCCGTTCGATTTGGGCCGCGCAATGTAGTCGTCGAACTCGCCCGCCATTGGCGTGAAGCGCGCATGCACAAAGCCGAGCGCGGCGTAGCAGCCCGCCGCGTCGGCCGCAATCACCCGCAGCGCGCGCAGGTCCAGCACCTGGTCGAAGTCAAGCGACTTGCCGCGCATTTTTTTTACGATGCTGTAGATGTGTTTGGGTCTGCCCTGCACCAAGGCAGCAATGCCGGCCTGGTTGAGTTCGCGCTCCAGCTGGCCGCGCATGGCCCGCATGGAGCCCTCGCGCTCGACGCGTTTTTGATCGATGAGCCGGGCCGTGTGCTTGTAAACCTCGGGCTCCAGAAAACGAAAGGCCAGGTCTTCCATTTCCCACTTGATCTGCCAGATCCCGAGCCGGTTGGCGAGCGGCGCAAACACTGTCAGCGATTCGTGCGCCAGCCCCGGCGGCGGCTCGCTTTTGGTGGCCGCCAGATAGCGCAGCGTCTGCAGGCGCGACGCCATGCGCAGCATCACCACGCGCAGATCGCGCGAGAAAGCCAGCAGCATCTTGCGAACCGCTTCGGTCTGCACCGGCGCGTTGTCTGCCTGAGCCGTTCTCGGGCTTGACTTGCGCGCCTGGCGCTGCAAGGCCACCAGGCGCGTGGTCTCAATAGCGAGCGTCGCAAAACTCGCACCAAAAGCCTTGGCGATGACTTCTTCTGGCCGCACCAAATGCATGCAGCAATGCGCGAGGTAAGTCGCGGCCTGCATGGCCTCAGAGCCGCCCATGCCTTTCAGGATGAGCGCAGTCGCGTCAGCGTGCGCCAGCGTGTTCTCGCCGGTGTCGAGCGCTTCTGTGGCGATCAGGGGTTCGGCGAAAGCCCGGGCGCGGACCAGCGCTTCAGGCTGGTCGGGCGAGGCGGCTGAGGTCACCTGCATGATCGACGCACGCGATGCGCCCTCGCCTCGTCCAGGCACAACTGCGGCATCGGCATCGGCCAGTACAGCGGCTGCAGCCCGGTTTTTCATGGGCTCAGGATGAAGTCAGTGACGCAGCTCACCTGCCCCGCAGCGACCAGCGTCGGCGCGTGGCCGACATCGGCAAACTCAACCAGCCGGGCCTGCGGGCCGCGCATCGTCATGGCCTGCGCCGTGTCAGCACTGAGCAGGTCGGAATGACTGCCGCGCAGCACCAGCGTTTGGGCTTTGATGTGGTCATAAAGCTGCCACAGCGCGGCCTCGCCCTGCGCAGTGCTGGCCTGCGTTGCGAGGCTAAATGGCACGGCAATGGCCGGGTCATAGTGCAGCCGCAATCGGTTCGCCGAATCATGCGAGGCTGGCCTGAACATCGGCCGCGACAGCGCCAGCCATTCGGCTGCGGTGTGCGGGCCGAAGCTGGCCGATATCGCCAGCAGTGCATCGGCGGCTTGCTCCAGATCGTCGAAATGACCCGCGCGCCCGAGGTATCTGCCGATGCGTTCAATTGCCGCCCATTCAATGGTCGGGCCGATGTCGTTGATGACAAATCGGCGCACCGGCGCGGGCAGGCCGGCCTGCGATTGCCCGCAGACCAGCATGCCGATCAGCCCGCCCATGCTGGTGCCGACCCAGTCGAGCAAGCCAATGGGGTGCTGCGAATGAAGGTGCGCGAGCAGTGCCTGCAGATCAGCGGCATAGAGCGGCAGCCCGTACGCCATCGGGTCGGCCAGCCAGTCGCTTTCGCCGCGCCCCGGCATGTCGGGACACACCACGCGCAGGCCGTGCGCTGCCCGTTCGACCAGCGACTGCGCAAGCACGTCAAAGTCCCGGCCCTGGCGCGACAAGCCGTGGACGCAGATGACAACATGCGACGCGTCCGGCTCACCCCACTGCCACCAGGCCAGACGGTGCGAGCCTTGGGCGTCGGGGCAAAGGAGATGATGCAGTGAAGGCTGGAGTGCGGGCTGGAGTGTGGTTTGGAGCATGGCTGGCAGTTAGAAGTCGTAACGATTAAACGGCTGATAATTGTTTGAAAATTGCAGGCCAGGTCAAACAATGGCGATCCTTTTTAATCCATCGTAAATCATCCGAAAGACACGCATGCTCGCAGGAAAAACCGCTCTCGTTACCGGCTCCACAAGTGGCATCGGCCTGGGTATCGCGAAGGCACTGGCGGCGCAGGGCGCAAATATCGTCATGAACGGTTTTGGCGACGTTGACGCGCCGAAAGCAGAGATTGCCGCCTTGGGCGCGAAGGTCGTGCATCACGGTGCCGACATGAGCAAGCCAGCCGAGATCGAAGCGATGATGGCGTTTGCCGCTGCGCAGTTTGGGCGCGTCGATATTCTGGTTAATAACGCGGGCATTCAGCACGTCGCGCGTATCGAGCATTTCCCGGTTGACAAGTGGGACGCGATCATCGCCATCAACCTGAGCAGCGCCTTTCACACCACGCGGCTGGCCTTGCCCGCCATGCAGGCCGCCGACGGCGGAAAGGGCTGGGGCCGCATCATTAATGTCGCCTCGGTCCACGGGCTGGTCGCGTCAAGTGAAAAGTCGGCCTACGTGGCTGCCAAACATGCGCTGGTTGGGCTCACGAAAGTCACGGCTCTGGAGAACGCCACCAGCGGCGTGACCTGCAACGCCATTTGCCCCGG
>JANOOO010000329.1:0-2538 GCA_031421375.1 Polaromonas sp. | reverse complement strand
TGGTGGAGCCTTGTGCTACCCCGTTCGAAAGAGTGAGCTTTTTACGCCAGTCCTACACGCCACTTTTACTGAGCTGTCAGAGGCTGCTGCATATCCGTTTGCAATCACCAGTTGGCTAAGTTATTGATTGTTCGATGGGTTTGTTTCTCGAAAGCGCTTATGCCCCGATGAAGGAAGGGGCAAGCCCGCAAGCCATCAGGCAATTTGTCTGATCGGAATCACACGCGGTGCGCCCGTCCCATCGATTGGCCCCGCGCCGCGCACCAGCCGCTTGAGTTCGGGCAGGCATGAGCCGCAGTTGGTGCCGCACTTCAAGGCGCTTTGCAGGTCGGTCAGACGCAACGCGTCGCTGCCGCCGAGCGCCTGGCTGGCGGGCTGCGCCAGCCAGGCATGAATGCCGATGTCAGTCACGTTCAGGCAGCTGCACACCACCTTGCCGCGCGTTTGCACCGCCACCGGTGGCTTGGCTCCAGGGGCGAGCAGCAGGCGGCCATAGCTTTGCGCTGGCAGCTCGTCCTGCAGCAGGGTTTTGATCCAGGCCTGCGCGCTGGTGTCGCCGGCCAGCATGAAGGCGTTGAGTTCAGCCTGTGCGGGGTCAAGGCCGGTTCGCACCAGCCGCATGCTGCGCCGCTGGCCTTTCTTGCGGTCGGCATAGCGCAGCGTGTCGGTCCCGCTCAAGCCGAAGATCATCTCTAACTGCGCCAGCACGGCCTCCGGCGGGGCCTCATGCGCAGCGGCGCGAAACAGCAGCCCTTCGCGTTCGCGGGCAGGCTCGGTCAGTGGCACGTTGTTGGAAAAGGGCACACAGCTGGTGAAGGGGAAAGCCGCCATCAGGCTTTTGAGTTGCGTGCGCGCGGCCAGCGATTGCCCAGCGGGGAACCACGCGACCGCCAGCAGCGACCACGGCAACTCGGCCTTCAAAATTTTGACGGCGGCGTGCTTGAGCTCGGGCTGCTTTGAGCTCGGGCAATAGGCCGAGGTGGTGATGGCGTTGACGCCTGCCAGTGGCTCGCCGATGCTGGATCGCCCGCTTAAATACTCCTCGCCCCAGTGCATCGCGATGAAAGCCTGGCTCATGCCGACCTCAACCGAGGCTTGCAGCGGCACCACGATGGAGCCGCGTTTGGACGTGACGTACACCAGGTCGCCCTCTTTCAGCAGCCTGCGCGTCATGTCCTGCGGGTTCATTTGTACTGATGGCTCGGCGACGTGGCCGAACAGGCGGCCGAGCGTGCCGGTGCGGCTCATGCCGTGCCACTGGTCGCGCAGCCGGCCGGTGGTGAGCGAGAACGGGTAGCGCGACTCGCGCGGCTCGGCGACGGGCTTGTAGATCGTGTTGACGAAGCGGGCACGACCGTCGGGCGTGGGGAAGATGCCGTCTTCATAGAGCCTGGCTTTTCCGGTCGATTCGCCTTCGCGCAGCGGCCACTGCTGCGGCGCGGCGTCGAGCATCGCGTAGCTCATGCCGGTGATGTCGAGGTCGCGGCCGCGTGTCGATTCGCGGTGTTCGAGCCAGATGGCTTCGGTGGCGGTGGTGGCGTCGCTCAGCGAGTAGGGGAACAAGCTCCTTCCCCTTCCGGGGGAAGGTGGGGATGGGGGCTGCTGGGCATCGTCAACGGAATTCAAACCAGGTCGCGCAGCTCCCTCACCCCCGCCCTCTCCCGGGGGGAGAGGGAGTAAATGCAGGGACAACGAGTGGCGCTCCTCTGCTCCAATCCCCTCTCCCGGGGGGAGAGGGATTAAATGTGGGGACGGCACGTGGTGCGCTTCTACACTTGTCCCCTCTCCCGCTGGCGGGAGAGGGCCAGGGTGAGGGCGCCCCGCCCCCAGCAGCGCTTCCAGCCGCTGCGCAAAATCCACCGCAATCGCCCAGTCATGCCGCGCCTCGCCGGGTGCCGCCACAGCCGCGCGCACACGGCTGATGCGCCGCTCGCTGTTCGTCACCGTGCCGGTTTTCTCGCCCCAGGTGGTGGCCGGCAAAAGCAGGTCAGCCCAGTCGCAGGTAGCGGCTGTCGCGAAAGCCTCTTGCACCACGACAAACTCCGCGCGCTCCAGGGCGCGGCGCACCGTCGCCTGGTCGGGCATCGACTGCGCCGGGTTCGTACACGCAATCCACAGCGCCTTGATCTCGCCGTCAGCTGCGGCCTGGAACAGCTCGACAGCGGTTTTACCGGGCCTGTCTGGCACCGACGGCACGCCCCACAGTGCGGCCACTTCGGCGCGGTGCGCGGGGTTAGCGAGGTCGCGGTGCGCGCTGAGCAGGTTGGCCATGCCGCCGACTTCGCGCCCGCCCATCGCGTTGGGCTGGCCAGTTAAAGAAAACGGGCCGGCACCGGGCTTGCCAATCTGCGCCGTCGCCAGATGCAGGTTGATCAGCGCGGCATTCTTCGCAGTGCCGCTGCTTGATTGATTCAGACCCTGGCAGTACAGGCTGAGCGTGGCGCCGCGATTAACAAAGTCGCCTGTGCCCCCCGTGGCAAACAGCTTGGCCGCTGTGAACAGGTCGGACTTTTTGATGCCGCAGATTTCAGCCACAAG
>JANOOO010000328.1:0-10842 GCA_031421375.1 Polaromonas sp. | reverse complement strand
GGCGCATCGGCGGGCAGCCGGAAGCCTTCGCTGGCCCAAGCGCCAAAATCAATGTTTTTACAACGCGCACTACAAAACGGCCGGAACGGGTTCGACGCAGCATAGACGCTGTCGCTAGCGCAGCCCGGACAGACGACGAGTTTCGGTTCAGCGTTCGGGTTAGACCGTGACATCGCGGGTAGAGTTTGATGAGCGATGCGCAGCTTGCATCACGAACACAAGGTCAACTCAAAACTTGAATCCTCTGTCACGGGGTGCAGGCGGTCATCGATACCCAATCGCATCAGGCGGACCGTGACGATCAGCCGGTTGCCACTGATCTCGGGTATGAGCCCGAGCGCCGGGTCAATCACCATGCGCAGCAGGTGAAAGGTACGCCCTTGGGGAAGCGTCTGCTGAAAGATCCCGCCTTGCGCCATGACCATCTGCGCAGAACCGGAATCACGCAAGAGCTTGAGCAGCACGCGGATTGATTCAGCCAGCGGCACCAGCGGCACGACCCAGCGTTGCAGGTCGGTCTGGCGTTGGTTGACGCTTGAATGCTGCCACGCAAAATAAGCAGGCAAGTCGAATTCGCAGGTTCCGCCCGGAATGCCGACACGGCTGCGAATGCTCATCAGCCAGTCGTTCTCGGTCAGCGAATGCCCTGCCTTGCCCGGCAAGTCATTGAGTGCGGCAAAACAGGATTCGAGCTGCGCCGTGACCTTGTCAAGCATGGTCTCGGATATAGCCGGGTTGCCGCGGAACCCATTGAGCCCGTGCCTTTGCTTTTCAAGGTCTTTCAGCACATCGGTTTTCAAATCAGCGCGAGACGCCACGTCCATGATTTCAAAAATCGTGGTGATGGCGAAATGATGGTCTGTGGCGCTTTCACGCAGTACCAGCTCGCCCAGGCGGCGAAAAAGGTGCTCCAGCCGCAGGTAGGTTCGTATGCGTTCGTTAAAGGGATATTCGTAAAGAATCACAGGGCTATTTTCGTTGGCTGCGAAGGGCAAAACTTAGACGATCATAGCCCGAAGCCCTTGGCAAGCTGCCTCACAATGCCTTGTAGCGCAGCCAGCGAAAGCTCATGGTTGAAGATGCAAATATCAGCAGCCGCGAGCCGGACTTCACGGCTGACTTGCCCGTCCATGATTTTCTGGATGGTGTCAGCCGACCAGCCAGCCCGACCCGATTCGCGTGCCAAGACCCGCGCGATTTGTGTCGTTCCAGGGCAATCAACCACGACCACGCGGTCAAGCTGATGCCGCCATTGGCCGGATTCCACCAAAAGAGGCACGTCAAACACCAGCATGGTTTTGCCCAGGCGAGCCGCCTCGTGCGTTTGGCTCTGGCTCTCAAGGCGGACGAGCGGATGAATGATGGCCTCAAGCTCAAGGCGCAAAGCCGGGTTTGCAAAAATTTGCGCCCGCATCCAGTCGCGGTTCAAAGAGCCATCGCGCAGCAGCGACACGGGACCGAAGCGGTCAGCAATCGCCGCCATTGCAGCGCCGCCAGTTGCCGTCAACTTGCGGGAAATCGCATCAGCGTCAATGACGGTGCAGCCATATCCGGTCAGCATGTTGGCCACCGTGCTTTTGCCGGAACCGATGCCTCCGGTCAAGCCAATGCGTAAAACCGCCTCCGCCATGCTTTCAGATGCCGACGAGTTGCAGCACTGCCTGCGGTCCAAAAAACAGCGCGGTAAACCCCGCGCCAGCGAGAAACGGCCCGAAAGGCACGTAGCCGCCTTCACGCAAACCAATAGAAAATTTCATGGCGATGCCGACCAGCGCGCCAATCACCGAGGCCATCAAAATGATAGGCACCAGCGCCGTCCAGCCAAACCAGGCGCCGAGCGCTGCGAAAAGTTTGAAATCGCCGTAGCCCATGCCTTCTTTACCGGTTATCAGTTTGAAAGCCCAGTACACCAGCCACAGCGACAGATAGCCCGCTACAGCACCCCATAAAGCCGATTGCAGGCTCACGCCCGGATTCCATTGCAGGGCGGCAACAATCAGCCCCGTCCATAGCAGCGGCAAGGTGATGTCGTCGGGTAAGAGCGTAGTGTCCCAATCGATCAGCGCCAGTGCCAGCAGGGCCGCAGAAAATGCGCACCAGGCGAGCGCAGTTGCCGACCAGCCCCAACGCCACGCACAGTAAAAGAACAAGGCGCCTGTCGCGGCCTCGACCGCTGGGTAACGCAAACCGTAGGGCGCATCGCAGGCTGAGCACTTGCCGCGCAGAAAAACATAGCTCAAAACGGGGATGTTCTCGTACCAGCGTATGACGTGCCCGCAAGCCGAGCAGCGAGAGCGGGGAACCAGCAAGCTCAGTGTTTCGGCAGCGATACCCTCACTACCAGAGCTGGCTTGTGTACCCTGCGCCGCGATGTACTCCGCTGCCCATTGCTGCTCCATGATCTTTGGCAGGCGATAGATGACGACGTTAAGAAAGCTGCCAATCAACAGGCCGAAAACTGCAGCCAATGGTGCCGCGAGTTCCGGCACTCCCACGATGAAACCCATCAAACGACTTGGCCCAACTTGAAAATCGGCAGATACATCGACACCACGATGCCGCCAATCAAGGTGCCCAAAAATACGATGATGATGGGCTCCATCAAGCTAGACAGCCCCGCCACCATTTCATCGACTTCTGCTTCATAAAAATCAGCCGCCTTGCCCAGCATGTGGTCCAGCGCGCCAGACTCTTCGCCAATTGCGCACATCTGCAGCACCATGCTCGGAAACAGATTGGCGTTGGTCATGGCGACCGTCAGACTGGTGCCGATGGAGACCTCCTGCTGGATTTTTTCAGTGGCGTCGGCATAAAGAGAATTGCCCGATGCGCCGCCCACCGAATCGAGCGCTTCAACCAGAGGAACTCCCGCTGCAAACATGGTAGATAGTGTGCGTGTCCAGCGTGCGATGCACGACTTCTCGATCAGTGCCCCAAACACCGGAACTTTGAGCAACAAGCGATCCATAAACTTCTGCACACGCTCGTTTCGACGCCACGCCTGCATGAAGAAGTAAATGCCGCCGCCAATACCGCCGAAGATCAGCCACCAGTAAGCGATGAATGCCTCGCTCATGGCCATGACAAACAGGGTGGGCGCAGGCAGGTCGGCACCAAATGACGAGAACACACTTTTGAATGCCGGAATCACAAAAATCATGATGACGGCGACGACAACGAAAGCCACGATGACCACAGAGATCGGGTACATCAGAGCAGACCTGATTTTTGACTTGATCGCCTCGGTCTTCTCCATGTAAACAGCCAGCCGATCGAGCAGGGCTTCTAAAATGCCGGCCGCCTCGCCAGCTTCAACCAGGTTGCAGTAAAGCGCATTGAAGTAAAGCGGATATTTGCGAAACGCCGCACTGAGCGACGTGCCGGTTTCAACATCAGTCCTCACATCGTTAAGCAGTTTGGTGACGCTGGCGTTCGGATTGCCACGACCCACAATGTCAAACGACTGGAGCAGCGGCACACCCGCCTTCATCATGGTCGCAAGTTGCCGCGTGAAAATGGCGATGTCACGCGGTTTGATGGACTTGCCGGAACGCGTGGCGCGTTTTTTGATCTTGCCCGGCACGACGCCCTGTCTGCGCAACGAAGACTTGACCTGGTTCTCGCCCGCTGCGCGGATCTCACCACGGACCTGTTTGCCCCCGCGATCTTTACCCTCCCACTCGAATACGAATTCTTTAACGCTTCTTGATACGGCAGTAGCCATGGACTCCCCCTCTTATGTGCTGACAGCCAGCTCTAAATCAAATAAATGCCAAAAATAGTGACCTGCGATGTGGCAGCGACGGACCGACCGGGCGCACTAAACGTTGGTACAACCGAGAACTTCTTCAAGCGATGTCATGCCCAGTTTGACCTTGTGAAGACCCGACTGCCTAAGACTGCGAACCCCTTCGATTTCCGCCTGGGCTGCGATCTCTGGCGCGTTTCCGTCGCGCAAAACAATACGCTGAATCTCGTCGGAGATGGGCATGACCTGGTAAATACCGACACGGCCCTTGTAGCCGTTGTTGCAGCTGTTGCAACCGACCGGGCGATAGGGCGTCCAAGAGCCATCCACGTCGGCTTCATTGAAGCCAGCATCAAGCAAGGTCTCTCGCGGAATATCAGCAGGGGCCTTGCAGTTCGGACAAAGCCTCCGCGCCAGGCGTTGCGCCGTGATCAAAATAACGCTCGACGCAATGTTGAACGGTGCAATGCCCATGTTGCGCATACGCGTCAGGGTCGTGGGCGCATCGTTGGTGTGCAGTGTGGACAGCACCAGGTGCCCAGTCTGCGCGGCCTTGATCGCGATGTCGGCGGTTTCAAGGTCGCGAATCTCGCCGACCATGATGATGTCTGGGTCCTGCCGAAGGAATGCTTTGAGCGCCACAGTAAAAGTCATGCCGGCTCGCTCATTCATGCTGACCTGATTGACGCCGGGCAAGGTGATTTCGGCCGGATCCTCCGCCGTAGCAATGTTGACGCCCGGCTTATTGAGAATATTCAGGCAGGTGTAAAGCGATACCGTCTTTCCAGATCCCGTGGGGCCGGTGACCAGGACCATTCCGTAGGGACGCTGAATGGCATCCATAAGACGCTTTTTTTCTTCTGGCTCATAGCCAAGCGCGTCAATACCCAGTTTTGCGCTGCTTGGATCCAAAATACGGATCACGATCTTTTCGCCGAACATGGTGGGCAGTGTGCTGACACGAAAATCGATCACACGGTCGGCTGCGATCCTGAGCTTCATTTTGCCGTCTTGCGGCACGCGCTTCTCTGAAATATCGAGCCTGGAGATCACCTTGATCCGGGCAGCCAGTTTTTCTTTGATGGCGACGGGTGGCGATGCAATTTCCCGCAATTCGCCGTCAACCCGGAAGCGAACGCGGTAGCTGTGCTCAAAAGGCTCAAAATGTAGATCTGATGCCCGCATATTGAATGCATCGATCAGCATCTTCTGCAGGAATCGAACCACCGGCGCATCTTCAACTTCCGCTACGCTGGAATCTTCGTCAGCCAGCGCTGACTCAACCGACGCCTCGTCAAACTCGAAGTCGTCGCCGATGATGCTTTCCATCGCTTCAGCGGCGCTGGTGCCCGACGACTCAACGAGCTTGGAAAGCTTGTCGTACTCCGCGATAACCCAGTCCACGCCCAGTTGGGTGGAAAACTTGATTTTCTCGGCAGCCTCTTGGTCGGAGGGGTCGGCCGTGGCCACGATAAGCCGATTGCCGCGCTTGCTCAAAACCACAATCCGGTAGGTCAGGCAGATTTTGGTATCAAGAAGACCCTTCGGCAGTCGCTGCGGGTCGATCGCGTCGAGGTCCAGCAGCGGCGCTGCGAACGCCACCGAGATGGTGTGCGCCAAGTCCACACCGGAAACGGCACCCGACCCAGTCAGTTCAGCAATAAAACTGGTGCGGCTGGTCTGGGCTTTTCGGAAAATATCTTCAGCTGCCTTTTGTCCCAGCTTCCCCGCAGAAACCAAAGCGCGAGCCAGACCAGGCAAGGCGATTGGCGCCGATTCTTTGAAAGCAGTTTCCGCAGCGGCCATGGGAAGTCCGGTTGACTTAAATCCTGATCATCACCGATACACCCCAAGGTGTAAACGAAAAGTAACCGCTGATTATTCGCGCCCAACAAAACTGTGCTTTGAAAAGCACACTTCAGTCGGGGCAACGACCACCTGATCGGCGTGGGAGATTTGGACAGTTGACTGCTACGCCCCTGACGTGCCGCACTGACAAACCAGGCTACACGCCGCTGCACGGTGCGTCTCACTACGCACGTCTCAATAGAAGTTGAGAGGCCAGTTGCGTTAACGCCTCACGAAAAGGATTGAGTGGCAGGTATTGCAAGGCGTCCAAAGCCCGCTGTGCTTCGGAAGCAGCGCAATGGCGTGTCGCCTCCAAAGCACCCGTTTTTTTCACTATCGCCATCACCTGGTCAATTTGAGCGTCGCCATCGGTTTCAATCGCCATCCGCACCAGCGCGCACTCTGCTTCGGTGCCACGCTGCATGGCAATAATCAGGGGCAGCGTCGCCTTCCCTTCCCGCAAATCGTCTCCCAGGTTTTTTCCCATTTCGTTCACGTTGCCGTCGTAGTCGAGAACATCGTCAATGACCTGAAATGCGGTTCCAAGAGCTTGCCCGTATCGCGCGCAATGGGCTTCTGTATCTGCCGGGACTTGGGCAAGCAGGGCAGCCAGGCGCGCGCTGGCCTCGAACAATTTGGCGGTCTTGGAACGCACGACGCGCAGGTAGCCCTCCTCCGACAATGACGCGTCGTGCATGTTCATCAACTGCAGTACCTCGCCTTCGGCAATCACGTTGGTTGCCTCGGCAAGGGTTTGCATGATGCGCATGTTGCCTGCATCGACCATCATCTGAAAGGCGCGAGAGTACAGAAAGTCGCCAACAAGCACGCTAGCCGGGTTGCCAAATGCTTCGTTAGCCGTAGCGCGTCCGCGCCGCAACGTTGAACCGTCAACCACGTCGTCATGCAGCAATGTCGCCGTATGAATGAATTCAACCACCGCCGCAAGGTTGTGCCGCTGTCTCCCGCGGAAGCCAAGCACTCCGCACATCAGGAACAGCAGAGCCGGTCGCAAGCGCTTTCCGCCGGCGCTGATGATGTAGCGTGAAACCTGGCCGACAAGGGGAACATCGGAGCACAAGCGCTCGGCGATGACTGCGTCCATCGCGCGCATGTCGTCTTCAATCAGGGCAAGGGCAGCAGCAGTGCTTGAATAGGGGGCAGACAAGGCATTCCGGGTAAAAGTTTGGGGGATTATAGGAATCCAGTCCGGGCTAGCCATTGAAATGCTCCCGCTACCGCTTACCCGATGAAGTCAGAGCTTACCGGGACACTCCCCGTGCTAGAATGTTGGGCTCTGCGGAAATTCGTCCGCCGAACTCAATTTACGAGGTCAAATATGTACGCGGTCATAAAAACCGGCGGCAAACAATACAAAGTTGCTGCTGGTGAAAAAATTAAAGTAGAACAGATTGCTGCGGACGTAGGCCAAGAGATCGTTATTGACCAGGTTTTGGCTGTCGGCACAGGCAGTTCGATCACGGTTGGGACGCCCTTGGTTCTAGGTGCCACGGTCACTGTCACAGTGATCTCCCACGGCAGGCACGACAAGATTCGCATCTTCAAAATGCGCCGTCGCAAGCACTATCAGAAGCGCCAGGGCCACCGGCAAAACTTCACCGAGCTGCAAATCGGTGCCATCGTCGGCTAAGCCGGCCTAGCAACAGGAGTCAAGCAAAATGGCACAGAAAAAAGGCGGCGGCTCTACGCGAAATGGGCGCGATTCACAGCCCAAAATGCTGGGTGTGAAAAAGTTTGGTGGCGAAACCATCAGCGCCGGCAGCATCATCGTTCGTCAGCGTGGTACCAAGTTTCATCCTGGCGTCAATGTGGGCATCGGCAAGGACCACACACTGTTCGCACTGGTGGACGGTCAGGTCTCGTTTTGCATCAAGGGTTCACTGAACAAGCACATGGTTAATGTGACGTCGGCGTAAGCCTTTTACTTCGATCTCGTCGATCACGTCGAAGCCCCGACCTGTCGGGGCTTTTTTGTTTTCTACTCCAATTTTTATCGTTGGCGACCGGGCCGCTTGCTTCGTAAACTAGCCTTGTTCTTCCAGCCCCATTTTTCCCGACGGGTCCGCCATGAAATTTGTTGATGAAGCCTTTATTGACATCGCTGCCGGTGATGGCGGGAGCGGTTGCATCTCGTTTCGGCACGAAAAGTACAAGGAATTTGGTGGGCCAAACGGTGGCGACGGCGGGCGCGGTGGACATGTGTATGCCGTGGCGGACATCAATCTGAACACCCTAGTCGATTACCGTTTTTCACGCCGCCACGAGGCGCGCAATGGCGAGCACGGCATGGGCTCGGACATGTTCGGCGCCAAGGGCGATGACGTGATTTTGAAAATGCCGCTTGGCACCATCTTGACCGATGCAGAAACCGGCGAGGTTTTGTATGAGCTGCTGGTGCCCGGGGAGCAGCTGCTGATTGCCAAAGGCGGCGATGGCGGCTTTGGCAACCTGCGTTTCAAGAGCTCGACCAATCGCGCGCCGCGAAGCAAAACGCCGGGCTGGCCGGGTGATCGGAAAAGCCTGAAACTGGAACTGAAGGTGTTGGCCGACGTGGGCCTGCTGGGCATGCCGAACGCGGGAAAATCCACGTTCATCACGGCGGTCTCCAACGCCCGGCCACGCATTGCAGACTACCCATTTACAACACTCCATCCGAACCTCGGCGTGGTGCGCGTCGGGCCGGAGCAAAGCTTTGTTGTAGCAGACCTTCCCGGCCTGATCGAAGGCGCGTCTGAAGGTGCAGGGCTGGGTCATCTTTTCCTGCGTCACCTGCAGCGTACCCGGCTGCTGCTGCATATTGTCGATATCGCGCCTTTCGACGACGCTGTTGATCCGGTTGCGCAAGCCAAGGCGATTGTTGGCGAGTTGAAGAAATACGACACTGCGCTGCATGACAAGCCGCGCTGGCTGGTGCTCAACAAACTCGACATGATTGAAGCCGACAACCGGGCTGCTGTTGTCAAGGATTTCGTCAAGCGCTTTAAGTTCAAAGGGCCGGTATTTCAGATCTCGGCCCTGACGCGCGAAGGCTGCGAGACGCTGATCAAAGCGATTTATCAGCATGTCAAGCAGGTGCAGAAAAGCGAGCAGGTGGTCGAGGAAATCGATCCGCGCTTTGCCGAGCTGCCGCCCGAAACCCCAGCCCCAACGCAAGGTGATTGACCGGCCAGACCACCGAAGCCTCGCGCCCACGGGTTGTCGAAACCCGCCCTTGGCAAAATACGACCAAGCCAGCCCTGCTCTTTGCTGCAACGAAGCGGAGAGTTAGCACTCAGGCGTGGTGCGCAAGAATCCTGCAACACTTCTAAATGAACAATCCATCTGCCTTTGAAATCCTGCGCCAGGCTCGACGCATTGTGGTGAAGGTGGGCTCCACTCTGGTCACCAACGAAGGCCGCGGGCTTGATGAGTTGGCCATCGGCACCTGGTGTGACCAATTGGCTGCGTTGGTCAAAGACGGCCGCGAAGTCATCATGGTAAGCAGCGGAGCGATTGCCGAGGGCATGAAACGTCTTGGGTGGGTAACGCGTCCGAAATCAGTCCATGCGCTGCAAGCCGCTGCGGCGGTCGGTCAGATGGGCCTCGTGCAGGCTTACGAAACGCAACTGCGGCGCAACCAGATCGGCAGCGCGCAGGTGCTGTTAACCCATGGCGACCTGGCCGACCGTGAGCGATATCTGAATGCACGCTCGACGCTGCTCGCGCTGCTGCAACTCGGCGTGGTGCCGGTGATCAACGAAAACGATACGGTGGTCAACGACGAGATCAAATTCGGCGACAACGACACCCTGGGCGCGTTGGTGGCCAACCTCGTCGAGGCCGATGCGCTGGTGATCTTGACCGATCAAAAAGGGCTTTACAGCGCCGATCCAAGAAAAGACCCCAGAGCCACTTTCATTCATGAAGCCAAGGCAGGCGATGCCGCGCTGGAACTCATGGCGGGCGGTGCCGGGTCGCTAATCGGCAAGGGCGGCATGATCACAAAAATTCTGGCAGCCAAGCGCGCAGCGGGTTCGGGTGCTTCAACCGTCATTGCCTGGGGACGCGAGCCCAACGTGCTGGTTCGGCTTTGTCAGGGGGAGGCGATTGGTACGCTGCTGGTCGCCCAAACGCAGAAAATGCAGGCACGCAAACAATGGATTGCCGATCACTTGCAGCTACGTGGCTCAGTAGTCGTCGATGCAGGTGCGGCGTCCAAAGTGCTGACTGGGGGGAAAAGCCTGTTGCCCATCGGCATGACCGCCGTACACGGCGAATTTTCGCGCGGCGACGTGATTTCGGTTCGGGATTCGGAGGGCGTTGAAGTCGCGCGCGGTCTGGCGAACTACGCCAGCAGCGAGGCGCGTCTGATTTGCCGCAAACCCTCGTCCGAGTTTGAACGCTTGCTGGGCTACACCGGCGAGCCAGAAATGATTCACCGCACCAACCTTGTTTTGAGCCGATAGCTTTCTGCGCGGGCAGGCCTGCCGCCAGACAGGGCGTGGCTATTTTTCCAACGTTCCCGGCTCGCCCTCAGCTTGCCTGGCTTGGGAATCCGGCTCTGGGCCAATCGTCGGCAACTCAAACGAAACATCAGCACTGCCGCTTGGCTGCCCCGTCAACGCGCGCCCGTCTGCATGGCAGGCACCGTCGCCAAAAAGCGCTTGCTCACGAAAATGAACGCTGCCGCGCAAATAGCGGTTTCGTATGTCGGGACGCATGTCGAAACGCGGCACGAAGCGCGACAGCTCGGTCAGCGCCATTTCATAGACACCTCGCTTGAACTCCACAACCACATCGAGCGGCACCCAATAGTCGTTCCAGCGCCAGGCATCGAACTCGGGGTGGTCGGTGGCGCGCAGGTTTAAGTCCCAGTCGTGACCGACCAGTTGCAGCAGAAACCAGATTTGTTTCTGTCCTTTGTAATGGCCACGCGCATCACGGCGAATGAACCGGTCGGGCACCTCATAGCGCAACCAGTCTCGGGTTCGGGCAAGCACCTGCACATGCTGGGGCAACAGCCCCACTTCCTCATGCAACTCCCGGAACATGGCTTGCTCCGGGTTTTCGCCCCGGTCAATGCCGCCCTGCGGGAATTGCCACGAGTGCGTTCGTATGCGCTTGCCCCAAAATACCTGACTTCTCTGGTTGAGCAAGATGATGCCGACGTTGGGCCTGAAGCCGTCCCGGTCGAGCATAATCAAACCTCAAATTTTTTAAACTGAGTCCATTATGCACAGCGCTGG
>JANOOO010000327.1:0-1554 GCA_031421375.1 Polaromonas sp. | reverse complement strand
TGCGGGCTCAGCACCTTGACGGCGTCCTGGCGGTTTTGCGTGGCATAACAAATGTCTTGCAGCTTCGGGCTGCGCACCTGCGCAAAGCGCGCTTTCACCGCCGCGCTGATCTCGGCCGCGTCATCAACACTCAGCGTGGTCTGCGTCACGAGCGCGAGTTTTTCGGTCTGCGCGGGTGCAATCCGGGCCACGTCGGCGAGGTCTTCGACCAGGTGAATGCCACTGCTGAGCTGGCCCATCGTGCCTTCGACTTCAGGGTGGCCCTTGTGGCCAATCATGATGAATTCGTAGCCTTCTTTGTGCAGCTTGGCGACTTCGACATGCACTTTGGTCACCAGCGGACAGGTCGCGTCGAAGATCTGAAACCCGCGCCGCACGGCTTCGTGCTGCACCGCCTTGCTGACGCCATGCGCGCTGAAAATCAGCGTGGCGCCGGGCGGCACATCGGCCAGCTCCTCAATGAAAATCGCGCCCTTGGCTTTGAGTTCATTGACCACATAGGTGTTGTGAACAATCTCGTGGCGCACATAAATCGGCGCGCCGAATTTGGTCAGCGCGCGCTCGACGATCTCAATCGCCCGGTCCACGCCCGCGCAAAAACCGCGCGGCTCGGCAAGAAGAATTTCCTGGGGAAAAGTAGTCGAAGACCGTTCCGCCGACAGGCCGCCGATACCCTGATGGAGCGGAACAGCCCCCTCGGGGGGCAGTAAGGACACGCTAGTGCCAAGCGTGGGGGTCATATGATTCCAATCACGAACACTTCAAACGTCACGGGCTGCCCGGCCAGCGGGTGGTTGAAGTCAAACTGCACCGGCGCGTCCACAGCCGCGCTCTGCTGCACTGCCCCAGCGTACTGACCGAGGCCGTCTGGCGTCGGGAACTGCACCACGTCGCCAGCCTGGTAAGCCTCGCCAGGCTTGCCCAGCTGGTCGAGCAGGCTGCGCGCCACCCACTGAAGCATCTCGCTTTTGCGCTCGCCAAAAGCCTCACCGGCCACCAGCTCGAACGTGGCTCGCGTGCCCTCTGGCAGGCCGATCAGCCGCTGCTCGATGGCCGGCGACAACTCGCCCGCACCGAGGCTCAAGGTGGCGGGCTTGCCGCCGAAGGTGCTGATGATGTCGATGCCGTCAGGGCCGGCCATGCGGTAGTGCAGGGTCAGGAAGGAGCCGGGCTCGACGAGCATGGGCGGGGCGGTGGCCAGTAAAGATTGCGCGCTGGACATGGTGCATTTCGGTGGGGCTTCGCTAGGGAAGCGCGGATCTATTCAGCGCGGCGCGCGATCACTCGAATTGGGCGGTCTGCGGCGTTGGTTTTCTTGCAAATATCTCGATATTTGCTGCAAAAACCGCCTTGCATCCCATCCCAATTCGAGCGCCGCGCATCCACGCGAATAAATCCGCGCTTCCCTAGGCAGCGAGCCGGGGGTTTGTAAACTTCTCCCATTGTAGAAACCACGGCCATCCGGGCATTCGCTGGGGAATTGGCCGCTGTCATCGCTCAAACCTCCGCCATGCTGCTTAAAGACCTGCCCGAAGAATCTCGTCCGCGCGAAAA
>JANOOO010000326.1:0-17292 GCA_031421375.1 Polaromonas sp. | reverse complement strand
ACGTCGCCCTGCACTTCGATGGCCTTGATGTTGAAGAGCGACTGGCGCATTAACCACGACGCTCCGAGCGCCAACACCATGACCGAAAACACGGCGACAAAAACGGCGGAAGCAAGATTCATCAGCCGGACGTCAAGCGGCCGGGGTGTCGGTAGGAGCGCCTGGGCGTTCACGGCTTTGCTCCGCTTGGCGCGGCATGGTCCAGCGCTGCGCTGCGCAGCACCTCCAGGCAAAGATCTTCGTACGACAGCCCGTCGGCGCGCGCAGACATCGGCACCAGCGAATGCCCGGTCATGCCGGGCGAGGTGTTGATCTCCAGCAGATAAGGCTTGCGCGTGACGCGGTCAATCATCACGTCGGCCCGCGCCCAACCGCGGCATTCAAGTGTGGTGAAGGCTTTCAAGACCAGTGCTTGAATCGCTGCTTCCTCACCAGCGGGCAGGCCGCAGGGCACCAGGTATTGCGTGGTGTTGGTGAAGTATTTGTTCTGGTAGTCGTAGTTGCCGTCGGGCGCGACGATGCGGATCACTGGCAGCGCACGCGCGCCGCTGCCGCTGCCCAGCACCGGGCAGGTCACTTCATCGCCTGCGATGAATTGCTCGCACAGCACGTCAGCGTCGAGTGCCTGCGCCTGCGCTACCGCCCCCGCCATAGCGCTGCGCTCTGTCACTTTGGTCAGCCCGATGGACGAGCCTTCGCGCGACGGTTTGACAATCAGCGGCAGGCCGAGTGCGGCGACAACGGCATCGAGTTCTGCATCCGTGTATGCGGCCTGGCGCAGCAGCACATAGCGCGGTGTTGGCAAGCCTTCAGCCAGAAGAATCCGCTTCGTCATAACCTTGTCAATGGCGACGCTCGACGCCATTACGCCCGAGCCGGTATAGGGAATGCCGAGAAGTTCCAGCGCGCCCTGCACCGTGCCGTCTTCACCAAAGCGGCCGTGCAGCGCGATAAAGCAGCGTGCGAATCCTTCGCGTTTGAGCTCGACCAGCTCACGCTCGGCCGTATCGAACGCATGGGCATCGACACCTTGGCTGCACAGCGCCTGCAGCACCCCGCGCCCTGACATCAATGAGATTTCGCGCTCAGCCGATGCGCCGCCCATCAGCACCGCAACCTTGCCAAAATCAAACGGGGTTGCGCTCATGGCCTGGGCCCTTCCTGCTCAGATGAAATCGGGGTATTCAGCAATTCGACAAGCCGCGTCGGTACGGCGCCGATGGAACCCGCGCCCATGCACAGCACCACATCGCCGGCCCTCACGGCCTCGGCAATGGCTTGCGGCATGGCGGCAATGTCATCGACAAAAACCGGCTCGACCTTAGCCGCAACGCGCAATGCGCGCGTCAGCGCCCGGCCATCGGCGGCGACGATGGGCGCTTCGCCGGCGGCATAGACCTCGGCCAGCAACACCACATCGGCGGCACCGATAACCTTGATGAAGTCTTCAAAGCAGTCGCGCGTGCGGCTGTAGCGATGCGGCTGAAAAGCCAGCACCAGTCTGCGGCCCGGAAACGCGCCCCGCGCGGCTTCCAGCGTCGCCGCCATCTCGACCGGGTGGTGGCCGTAGTCATCAACCAGCGTGAACGTGCCCCCGCCCGCAGCAGGCAACTCGCCGTAGCGCTGAAAGCGCCGCCCCACGCCGGCGAAGCCCGCCAGCGCAGCCTGCACTGCCGCGTCAGGAATGTTGAGCTCGACCGCCACGGCGATAGCCGACAGCGCATTGAGCACGTTGTGCCGACCGGGCAGATTCAGCACGACGGGCAGGTCAGGAAGCACCACGCCGTTGCGCCTTTGCACCGTGAAATGCATGGTGCCATCGACCGCCTGCACATCGACCGCACGCACCTGCGCGTCGTCGCCAAAGCCGTAGGTCGTGACCGGGCAGGTGACGCGCTCGATGATGCCGCGCACCGCTGCGTCGTCGCTGCACAAAATGGCGGTGCCGTAGAACGGCATGCGGTGCAGAAAATCGACGAAGGCAGTCGTCAGCCGCCCGAAGTCGTGACCGTAGGTTTCCATGTGATCGGCGTCGATGTTGGTGACGACCGCCATTACCGGCAACAGGTGCAAAAACGAGGCATCGGACTCATCGGCCTCGACCACGATGTAGTCGCCACTGCCCAGGCGCGCATTGGCCCCGGCACTGTTCAGCCGCCCGCCGATGACGAAGGTCGGGTCAAGCCCGGCCTCCATCAGCACGCTGGCGACCAGGCTGGTGGTGGTGGTCTTGCCGTGGGTGCCAGCAATCGCGATGCCGCGCTTGAGGCGCATGAGTTCAGCCAGCATCAGCGCACGCGGCACGATGGAGATATGGTTTTCCTTCGCCGCGATCACCTCCACGTTGTCGGCCTTGACTGCCGTTGAAGTCACCACCGCATCGGCACCCATGACGTTGGCCGCGCTGTGGCCGGGCATGATCGTGATGCCCAGGCTGCCCAAGCGGCGCAGCGTGGGGCTGTCGGTCTGGTCCGAACCCGAGACTTGATAGCCCAGCTTGTGCAGCACCTCGGCAATCGCCGACATGCCCGAGCCGCCGATGCCGACGAAGTGAATGTGTTTGACGGCGTGCTTCATGACACCAGCGCCTCGCAGGCGTCCACAACCTGCTCAGTCGCGCTTATTTTTTGCATCGTTTTGGCTTTTTGCCCAATAGCAACGAGCGCAGAACGCTCCGTTTTTTGTAGCAAGTCGGCCAGCATCGCTGGGCTCAGGTCGCGCTGCTGGATGAGCCAGCCCGCACCTTGATTGACCAGGTACGCGGCGTTGCTCGTCTGGTGGTCATCGACCGCTGCCGGGAAGGGCACAAACAGCGCCGCCGCGCCGACCGCTGCGATTTCGGTCACGGTGCTGGCACCAGATCGGCAGACGATGAGATCGGCATCGGCGAAGGCGCTCGCGGTGTCGTCAATGAATGGCGTCAGCGTGGCTTCGACGCCGGCGGCCGCATAGGCTGCGCGCAGGGCGTCGATCTGCCGCGCGCCGCTTTGATGCGTGACCTGCGGGCGCACAGCCAGCGGGATCAACGCGAGTGCTTTCGGCAACAACTCGTTCAGCGCCTGGGCACCGAGGCTGCCACCGACGACGAGCAGCTTCAACGGCCCGCTGCGCCCCGCAAAGCGTGTAGCCGGGTCTGCCTGCTGGGTGAAGGCCGGGCGCAGGGGGTTGCCTATCCACTGGGCGTTCTTCAGCACGCCTGGAAAGGCGGTGAACACGCGATCAGCAACGCTGGAAAGAATCTTGTTGACCAGTCCTGCCACTGAATTTTGCTCATGCAAGACCAGCGGTTTGCCAAGCAACACCGCCATCATGCCGGCCGGGAAACAGATGTAGCCGCCCAGGCCGATCACGACATCGGGCTTGACCCGCCGGATCACCGCAATGCTTTGCCAGAACGCCTTGAGCAGGCGCATCGGCAGCAAAGCCAGCGTCACCGGCCCCTTGCTGCGCACGCCCGAAAAGTCGATGACCTCGAACGCAAAACCGCGCACCGGCACCAGCTGGCTTTCCATGCTGGGCTGACCGGGCTGACCCCGACCGCCCAGCCAGTACACACGCCAGCCGCGCTCGCGCAGCGCCTCGGCAACGGCCAGACCCGGAAAGATATGGCCACCCGTGCCCCCCGCCATGACCAAGGCAGACTTACCTGAAACCGCGTTCATGCCCGGCCTCCACGCATCATCAAGCGATTCTCGTAATCAATGCGCAGCACGACTGCCAGAGCGACCAGATTCATCAGAATCGCCGAGCCGCCGTAGCTCATCAAGGGCAGCGTCAAGCCTTTGGTGGGCAGCGCGCCGAGGTTGACGCCGATGTTGATGAAGGTCTGAAAGCCCATCCAGATGCCGACGCCCTGCGCGACCAGACCAGCGAACACGCGGTCGAGAGCAATTGACTGGCGGCCGATGTGCATGATCCGGCGCGTCATCCACATGAACAGGCCGATCACCGTCAGCACGCCGAGCAAGCCGAACTCTTCGCCGATGACGGCCAGCAGGAAATCGGTGTGGGCTTCGGGCAACCAATGCAATTTTTCGATGCTGCCGCCGAGGCCGACGCCGAAAATCTCACCTCGGCCGAAGGCAATCAGCGAGTGCGACAGCTGATAGCCCTTGCCCATCGAATACTTGTCGCTCCACGGATCGAGGTAGGCAAAAATCCGCTCGCGCCGCCATTCGCTGAGCATGATCATCACGCCGAAAGCCACCACCACGACCGCCGCGATGACGAAGAACATGCGCGCATTGACACCACCAAGAAACAGAATGCCCATCGCGATCACCGAGATCACCACGAAGGCGCCCATGTCGGGTTCGGCCAACAGCAGCACGCCGACGATGCCAATAGCAAAGGCCATCGGCAACACCGCGCGAAAGAACTTCTCTTTGACTTCCATCTTGCGATGCATGTAGCTCGACGCATAGAGCAGCACCGCAAACTTCGCCAGCTCGGACGGCTGAAAGTTCATCATGCCCAGCGCAATCCAGCGCCGGGCACCGTTGACGCCCTTGCCGATGCCGGGTATCAACACCAGCACCAGCAGCACCAGGGACACCACAAAAAGCCAGGGCGCGAGCTTCTCCCAGACTGTCAGCGGAATCTGAAAAACCAGCAGCGCAGTCAGGAAAGCGATGGCCAGCGAGAACAGGTGGCGCATCAGGAAATGGCTTTGCGCGTAGCGGGAGAACTTCGGGTTGTCGGGCATCGCGACCGACGCCGAATACACCATCACCAGACCCCACATCAGCAGCGCCACCGTGACCCACACCAGCGCCTGATCGAAACCCCACAGGCCGACCTGATTCGTCTGCGGGCGAGCCCGGCTTGACCCGCCGAGGCGCACCGGCAAGGCGTCGGCAGCCGGACTGCGGGAGGCAAGCATGCCGCTGAACCAGCCCGCAAACCAGCCCGTGACGCGAGTGGTCGTCGTCATGCTGGATGCCCCTTGTCATGCGCGAGCGTCTGCACCGCCTGAACAAAAACGCGGGCGCGATGCTCGTAGTCGTCGAACATGTCAAAGCTGGCGCAGGCGGGCGACATCAGCACCGCATCGCCTGGCCTGGCCTGTTGCGCGGCCAGCGCCACGGCAACGGGCAGCGACGCTGCGGTGATCACGGCTACGCCGCTTGCGGCCAGCGCCGCTTCAATGCGCGGTGCATCGCGGCCGATCAGCACGACAGCGCGAACGTAACGTGAAACCGGGTCGGCCAGCGTCGAGAAGTCTTGCCCCTTGCCTTCGCCACCGGCGATCAGCACCAGGCGGCGCTCGGCCCCCAAGCCCACCAGCGCCGCCACGGTCGCGCCGACGTTGGTGCCCTTGCTGTCGTCGAAATACTCCACCTCATCGAGCGTGGCCACCGACTCGACCCGATGCGGCTCACCCCGGTAGTCGCGCAGGCTGTGCAGCAACGGTGCCAGTGCGCAGCCAATCGAGACGGCGAGCGCCAGCGCAGCCAGAGCGTTGACGGCGTTGTGGCGGCCGCGAATGCGCAGCGCGTCGGCCGGCATCAGGCGCTGGATGTGCAGCGCTACCTCCTCGCCTTTTTTTCGCCGGATGGTTTCATCGGCTTCGAGCGCGCGAACCAGCCAGGTCATGCCGTTGACGCTTTCCAGCCCGTAATCGCCCGGCCGACGGGGCTCGTCTGAACCGAAGGTGATATAGCTGCGCGTCGGCTTGCCCTTGACCAGCGGCGGCACGGCAGCCATGACCAGCGGGTCATCGCGGTTGAGCAGCATCTGGCCCCGGCCATAGATCCGGGTCTTCGCCTCGGCGTAGGCAGCCAGACTGCCATGCCAGTCGAGATGGTCCTGCGTGATGTTCAGCACGGTGGCCACGCTGGGCTCGAAGTTTTCAATACCGTCGAGCTGGAAGCTTGACAGCTCGAGCACCCACACCTCGGGCAAGGTGTCGGTGTCGATCCGGCTGATCAGCGTTTCAAGAAGAGTCGGGCCGATATTGCCAGCAACTGCCACCGACTTGCCGGCATCGCCGACCAATTTTCCGGTCAGCGCGGTGACCGTGGTTTTGCCGTTGGTGCCGGTGATACCAATCACTTGCGGCACGTATCCCCGCTCGGTCTTCAGCCCGGCCAGGGCTTCGGCAAACAAACTGAGCTCGTTGCCGCACGGAATCGACTCGCCTTGCGCGGCGCTCATCACACTTGACACAGCTTGCGGCGAGAGCCCCGGGCTTTTCAGCACGCGGTCGAACGGGCCACTTAAGAGCAGTGCTGCGCTCATATCTGACTGCACAAAAGTGA
The DNA here is from genome assembly GCA_031421375.1 of Polaromonas sp. Lineage (GTDB taxonomy): Bacteria > Pseudomonadota > Gammaproteobacteria > Burkholderiales > Burkholderiaceae_C > Polaromonas. The sequence goes on along the minus strand of JANOOO010000326.1, from coordinate 11,032 downwards.
CCGTCGGCAGCCGGGCGCGCAATGCGGCGAGCTGCGGCGGCGCGGCCCGTGTGTCGGCAACCGTGACCTGCCCGCCTGCACGCGCGCACCAGCTGGCCATGGCCAGACCCGAGCTGCCCAGCCCCAAAATGAGCGCGTGATGGGCCTTGCTCATCGCAGCTTCAAGGTTGAAAGACCGACCAGGCACAGCAGCATGGTGATGATCCAGAAACGCACCACGACCTGCGTTTCCTTCCAGCCGCTTTTCTCGAAGTGGTGGTGCAGCGGGGCCATCTTGAACAGCCGTCGGCCGGTGCCATAGCGCCGCTTGGTGTACTTGAAAAACATCACCTGCAGCATCACCGACAAGGCCTCGACGACGAAGATGCCGCCCATGATGGCGAGCACGATTTCCTGGCGCACGATCACGGCGATGGTGCCAAGCGCCGCACCAAGCGCCAGCGCGCCCACGTCGCCCATGAAGACTTGCGCCGGATGCGTGTTGAACCACAAAAATGCCAGCCCGGCACCGGCCATTGCCGAGCAAAAAATCAACAATTCCCCCGACCCGGGGATGTGCGGGAAGAGCAAATATTTTGAGTACACCGCGCTGCCGGTGACGTAGGTGAAGACACCGAGCGACGAGCCGACCATGATGACCGGCATGATGGCCAGGCCGTCAAGGCCGTCGGTCAGGTTGACGGCGTTGCTGGAGCCGACGATCACCAGATACGTCAGGATGACAAAGCCGAACACGCCAAGCGGGTAGCTGACTTCTTTGACGAAAGGCAGCAGCAGGCCGGCTTTGGGCGGCAGGTTCACGTCGAAGCCGGAACGGACCCAGCTGATGAACAGCTCCAGCACGCGCATGTTGGAACTCTCGGAAATACTGAACACCAGCCAGAGCGCCGCAATCAGCCCGATGATCGACTGCCACATGTATTTGTCGCGTGAGCGCATGCCTTCGGGGTCTTTGAGCACGACCTTGCGCCAGTCGTCAGCCCAGCCAATGGCGCCGAAGCCGAGCGTCACGATCAGCACGATCCAGACGAAGCGATTGGTGAGGTCAGCCCAGAGCAGGGTCGAGACACCAATCGACAAAAGAATCAGCACCCCGCCCATCGTCGGCGTGCCGCTTTTGCTCAAGTGCGTTTGCATCGCGTACCCGCGGATCGGCTGGCCGATCTTCAGTGCAATCAGGCGGCGGATTACAAAGGGGCCGGCGATCAGGCCGATCAGCAAGGCCGTCATCGCAGCCATCAAGGCGCGCAGCGTCAGGTACTGAAACACGCGGAAATAGCTGAACTCGGGCGACAGGGTTTGCAGCCATTGGGCCAGGTTAAGCAGCATCGGTCGTGCCCCCCTTTGCAGAGATGCCGAGAGCTTCAATGGCCCGGACGACGCGCTCCATCTTCATGAACCGGGAGCCCTTGACCAGCACGCTGGCGACATGCGGCAACTCGGCCAGCACGGCGGCAACCAGTGCGTCGCTGGACTCGAAATGACGCGCCCCGACAAAGCACGCTGCCGCCTCGGCCGACTGCGCGCCGAGCGTAAATAGCCGGTCGATTCCGGTGGCCTGCGCCTGCTCAGCCGCCTCACGGTGAAACTGCGGCCCGCTGTCGCCGACCTCGCCCATGTCGCCCATCACCAGCAAACGCGGTGCGGGCAATTCAGCCAACACGTCGATGGCCGCGCGCATCGAGTCGGGGTTGGCGTTGTAGCTGTCATCGACCAGCGTCAAGGCGTGCCCGTCCAGTTGCAGACGGCTCAAACGCGAACGCCCGCTGACTGGCGCAAAGTTTGACAAGCCCGAGGCGACGCAGGCCAATGGCACCCCGGCGGCAAGGGCGCAGGCGATGGCGGCTAACGCATTTTTAACGTTGTGCCGACCGGCAATATGAAGCCTGAATTCGACCGGCCCGACCGGGGTGTGCGCGGCGACCTGCCAGCCCTCGCCGGTCCAGCGCGCCTCATCAAGTGTCACATCAGCCACCCCGCTTAACGCGAAAGTCAGTACCGTGCGTGTGTCGGCCAGCTTGCGCCACAGGGAGGTGAATTCGTCGTCAGCCGGAAATACGGCTGTACCGTTTTGAGCGAGCGCCGAAATACCCGAGCCGTTCTCGGCTGCAACGGCTTCGACCGAGTGCATGAATTCGAGGTGCTCGCGCTGCGCGTTGTTGACCAGCACCACTGTCGGCCGAGCGCATGCGGCCAGATAGGCGATCTCGCCGGGGTGATTCATGCCGAGTTCGACCACGCCCGCCGTGTGCGCGGCACGCAGCCGGAGCAGCGTCAGCGGCAACCCAATGTCGTTGTTGAGGTTGCCTTTCGTGGCGAAAGCACCCGACGGCTGCCAGGCTTGCAAAATAGCGGCAATCATTTGCGTGACCGTGGTTTTGCCGTTGCTGCCGGTGACTGCGATCAAGGGCAAAACAAACTGCGAGCGCCAGCCGGCTGCGAGCTGGCCCAGCGCCAGTTTGGTGTCGGCGACCTGCAGGCCCGGCAAGCCCGCGTCAAGCAGGCCCCGGCTGGCCAGCGCGGCGACGGCTCCGCTGGCCCTGGCTTGGGGCAAGAAGTCGTGCGCGTCGAAGCGCTCACCATGCAGGGCGACAAAGAAGTCGCCGGGCTCGATGCTGCGCGTGTCGCTGTGAACGCGCGTGAGATGGACGTCGCCATCGCCCACCAGCGTTGCTTCGGGCAGCCACTGCAGGGCTTGCTGCAAGCTCATCATGACGTGCTCCCTGTCACCACGCGTGCAGCCAGAGCGGCTTCGGCTTCAGCGTGGTCTGAAAACTCGCGCTTTTCGCCGCCTGCGTCCTGATAGCTCTCGTGGCCCTTGCCGGCCAGCAAGACCACGTCCTGCGATGAGGCCATTTTCAGGACGAGCTTAATGGCAGCGGCGCGGTCAGGCTCGACCCGCACCCGGTCGCCGCGCGCAAAACCGCGCATCACCTCGTCGATGATCGCCATCGGTTTTTCGTGGCGCGGGTTGTCGCTGGTCAGCATGACCTGATCGGCTTGTTGTTCGGCAATCGCGGCCATCAAAGGGCGCTTGCTGCGGTCGCGGTCACCGCCGCAGCCAAACAGGCACCACAGCAGGCCGCTGCGGGCGAGGGCCATGGGCCGCAGCGCCGTGAGCACTTTTTCAAGCGCGTCGGGCGTGTGGGCGTAGTCGATGACCACCAGCGGCGCGTTCGGGCTCGCCAGCAGCTCCATCCGGCCCGGTACCGGCGCCAAGTCGGCGCATGCCGCCACTGCATCGGAGAAGGGAATTTGCAGCGCGCGCATGGCCGCCACTGCGCCAAGCAGGTTGGCCACGTTGTAGTCGCCGACCAGCTGCGTTTGCAGCGCGATAGAGTCTTCGCCTTCAACAATTTCAAAGCTTAAGCCGGCTTCGTGATGCTCAATGTGGCGTGCGCGGATCCGGGCCGGACCCTTGATCGAGCAGCTCCAGACATCGAGCCCCGTGACCCGCAGCTCGGAGCCAAGCGCCACGCCCTTGGCGTCGTCGATGTTTAGCACGGCAGCCTTCAAGCCGGGCCAGCTAAACAGCGCGCGCTTGGCCAGCCAGTAGTTTTCCATCGAACCATGAAAATCGAGATGATCCTGTGTGAAGTTGGTGAACACGGCAACGCGAATCGCCAGCGCGTCGAGCCGGTGCTCGGCCAGACCGATGGACGAAGCCTCAATGGCGCAGGCTGAGAACCCCTCATCGACGAAGCGCCGCAGTTGCCCGTGCAGCCGCACCGGGTCGGGCGTGGTCAGTCCGTTGTCGCGCATCGCACCCGGCTCACCGATGCCCAGCGTGCCGACGACGCCGCAGCGCTGACCTGCCTTGCTCAAGGCTTGCGCGAGCAGCCAGGTCGTCGAGGTTTTGCCGTTGGTGCCAGTCACGGCCACCACGTCCAGCTGCGCGCTGGGCGTGTGAAAGTAGCAAGCGGCTATCGGGCCGAGTGCCTGTTTGAGGCCGGTGTAGGCGGCGATGCGCGGGCCTTCAAACTCAAAATCGGTCAGCCCTTGTTGCTCGACCAGGCAGGCCCGCGCCCCGGACTTCAGTGCTGCCCCGACGAAGCGGCGCCCGTCAGTGGCAGCGCCAGGCCAGGCGATGAAGCCGTCGCCTTCAGCCACGTCGCGGCTGTCACACGTCAGCTGTCCCGTCACGCGGCCGCGCAACCAGGCGGCGGCCTGCGCGGGTGAGTCGAGGTGGGCAATCAAAATGATTCCTCCACCGGCTTGCTGACGATGTCGGGCTTGACGCTCATGTCCGGCTGCACGCCCAGCATGCGCAGCGTTTGCTGAACGACTTCACTGAAAACCGGCGCAGCCACATCGCCGCCGTAATACTTCCCGGCCTTGGGCTCGTCAATCATCACGGCGACAACGATGCGCGGTTTGTCGATAGGAGCCATGCCGACAAACCAGCCGCGGTATTTGCGGTCTTTGTCGGTGCCGTATCCCTTTCCGACCTGTTTGTAGGCGGTGCCCGATTTGCCGCCTACTGAATAGCCCAGCGTTTGCGCCTTGGTGCCGGTGCCGCCCGGCCCCGCCGCCATTTTCAGCATCTGGCGCATTTCGCTGGCCGTGCGCGCCGAGAAAACCGGCACACCGACGGCGGGCTCATCGGTTTTCATCAGCGTTGCAGGAATGATCTCGCCATCGTGGCCGAACACGGTGTAGGCGCGCGCGATCTGAAACAGCGATGCCGACATGCCGTAGCCATAAGCCATCGTCGCCCGCTCGATGGGCTTCCAGCTCTGATAAGGGCGCAGCCGACCCGAGACCACACCGGGAAACGCGATTTGCGGCTTCTGGCCGAAACCGGCCTGCGAAAACGTTTCCCACATCTCGCGCGGCTGCAGCTGCAGCGCCAGCTTCACGGTGCCGACGTTGCTCGACTTTTGCAGCACCTGCTGCACGGTCAGCATGCCGTTGGGGTGTGCGTCTCGAATGGTTGAGCTGCCCACCTGAAGCCGGCCCGGTGCGGTCTGGATCGGCGTCAGCGGCTGCACGCGATTTAATTCGAGAGCCAGGCCGACGGTGAATGCCTTCATCACCGAGCCGGGCTCGAAGGTGTCGGTCAGCGCGCGGTTACGCAGCTGCGCGCCCGTCATGTTCTGCCGCTTGTCAGGCACATAGCTCGGGTAATTGGCCATGGCCAGCACTTCGCCGGTGACGGTATCGAGCACCACCACACTGCCGGCGTTGGCCTTGTTGGCGACCACCGCATCGCGCAGCTTTTGATAGGCGAAAAACTGCATCTTGCTGTCGATGCTGAGCTGCAGGTCTTTGCCATCGACTGGCGGCACCTGGTCGCGTACATCCTCGACGACCCGGCCGAGCCGGTCCTTGATCACGCGGCGTGAGCCAGCACGCCCGGCGAGTTCTTTGTTGAAGGCCAGCTCCATGCCTTCCTGGCCGTTGTCTTCGACGTTGGTGAAACCCACTACGTGCGCCAGCGTTTCGCCTTCGGGGTACTGGCGCTTGTATTCTTTGCGCTGATAGATGCCCTTGATGCCGAGCGCAGCAATTTTTTGCGCGACGGGCTCATCGACCTGGCGCTGCAGCCAGACGAAAGTCTTGTCGTCGTCGTCGAGCTTTTTCGTCAGGCTGGCCAATGGCATTTCAAGCAGCCGCGCCAGCTCATTTAACTGGGCGCGGCTCGCATCGACGTCTTCGGGAATCGCCCAGATGCTGGGTGCGACCACGCTCGACGCCAAAATCAGGCCATTGCGGTCGAGAATTCGGCCGCGATTGGCGGGCAGCTCAAGCGTGCGGACAAAGCGCACTTCGCCTTGGCGTTGAAAAAATGCGTTGTCATAAACCTGCACATAGGCAGCGCGGCCCGCCAGGCAGGCAAAAGCCACGGCCACGCTGGCCACGATCAGCTTGCTGCGCCAGACCGGCGTGCGGCTGGCCAGCAATGGGCTGGCAGAGTAAAGAATGCTTTTACTCACGCTTTTGCCCTGGTTGCAGCGAGCCACCGGCGTAGGTCACGTACTGCGTAATGGCCGGCGTCACGGTGCGCATCTGCAGCCGGTCGCGCGCGAGTTTTTCGACACGCAGTGGCGTGGCCTGGGCGCGCTTTTCAACTTGCAGCCGGTCCTGGTCGGTCGCCATCTTGCGGCTGTCGGCCAGCGCCTTTTCAAGCTCGACATAAATGCGGCGCGATTCGTAGCGCACATGCACCAAATACAACGCGCTGCCGAGCACGGCGACCAGCAGGAAGAGGCTCAGCCGCATCATGGTGCAGCCCCCGTGCGTTCGGCGACGCGCATCACTGCACTGCGCGCACGCGGGTTGGCCGCCACTTCAGCTTCGCCAGCACGGGTGCGGCCCAGCGCTTTGAGGCGCATGATTTTGGGCGCGGCAAACGGTGCGCGGCGATCAAACACATCACGCGAGTGCGCGGCGATGAACTGTTTGACGATGCGGTCTTCCAGCGAGTGAAAACTGATGACGACCAGACGGCCACCGGGTTGCAGCACTTTGAGCGTGGCGGCCAGCGCCTGCTCCAGCTCGACAAGCTCGCCGTTGATGAAAATCCGGAAAGCCTGAAAGGTGCGGGTAGCCGGGTCCTTGCCGGGCTCGCGCGTCTTGACTGCCGTCGCCACGACTGCAGCCAGCTCGGCCGTGGTGGTGATCGCGCCGGATTCCTGGCGACGGTGATTGATCGCCTTGGCTACCTGGCTGGCAAAGCGTTCTTCGCCGTAGTCGCGGATCACCTCGGTCATGGTCTCCACGCTGGCATCAAGAAGCCACTCGGCTACGCTCTGCCCGCGTGTGGTGTCCATGCGCATGTCGAGCGGGCCGTTGCCGCGAAAGGAAAATCCGCGCTCCGGGTTGTCGAGCTGCGGCGAGCTGACGCCGAGGTCCATCAACACGCCGGCGGCGCTGGCAGGCGGCAGACTGGTCAGCGCGGTGAAGCTGTCGTGGCGTATGGTCAACCTCGGATCGGCCAGCGTTCGCGCGTGGGCCACCGCCTCCAGATCCTTGTCGAATGCGGTCAGACGCCCGGCCGGAGACAAACGGGACAGCAACAGCTGCGCATGTCCGCCACGGCCGAACGTCGCGTCGATGTAGTGACCGTCCGGGTTGATGAGCAATGCTTCAATAGCTTCATTCAACAAGACGGTGCGGTGGGACAAGGTGCCGTTCACCGCGGGCTTTCAGAAAACGAAATTTTTGAAGACATCGGGCATGTCGCCCTTCATTTGCTCGGCTTCCTGGGCGGCGTAGCTGCTGGCGTCCCACAACTCAAAGTGCCCGCCCATGCCGAGCAGAATCGTGTCTTTGGTAATACCGGCGGCAGAGCGCAACTCAGGCGAAACCAATATGCGCCCGGTGGCGTCCATATCGACGTCCAGGGCGTTGCCGAGGAAAATCCGCTTCCACCAGTGTCCCGACATCGGCATCTCGTTGACGCGTTCACGAAACTTTTCCCACTCGTTGCGCGGGAAAATCATCAGGCAGCCGTGCGGGTGTTTGGTGATGGTCAGCTGGCTAGACGCGGTGGCGCTCAGGACGTCACGATGCCGCGTTGGCACCGAGAGCCGACCCTTGTTGTCGAGAGCGAGAGAAGATGCGCCTTGGAACACCGGGCCTGACCTTAGTGAAGTGCAATTCACCACTAAATTGCACTTCCTCCCACTTTATCAGGATAACTTTCCCAAACAAGCCAATTGGCAGTCCTAATTTCAATTGAATCAATGACTTAGATCACGAAAAACACACTTTTTTGATCGAAAAGTGTTTTGAATTAAGCACTTAGACAAAGCACTGAAAGTACTGCGTCAATGACGTAACGCTGCGCGTCAATTTGAGGACACCTTGCAAGTCGTTGAAAACAGGAAAGCGCGGATCTGACGAGATCGCACGCTCTGGAAGGCACCACGCGGACGGCTCGCCCGGGCCTGCGCGGCCACAAATTAAAGAGGCACCCAAGAGGTCATATTGACGCAGCAGGTCTGGCGACTAAACGGAAACCGAATCGATACGGCCAGCTTCGCATTCAAGCTCGATTTCGGTGAAATTGCGGCTCGGGAAGCGCCTCACGCGGTGTTTCGTGCATTGAAAATTCGGCAGAATACACGCCCAGTTTCTGGGCTGAGGCGCTGAAAACAAGAATGGAACTGGCCAAGACCCAATCCCGACGGGCGGAAGCAGCTACATATTTAATAGCGCCTGCGGGCAAGTCGTGGCTGATGGCGAGGCAGAATCTTCAATCAACGCGCTTCATAACCTTGGCGTGCGCGGTGATGCCAATGACGTTGAAAAACGCCGCCACCAATCGGTTCACCTGCAGAAAATTGACAGGTCGGCCTTCAGCTTCCCGCGCAGACGTCCAATTGAGCAAGGAGCCGGCCGCCGAAAAATCAACCCGAATCAGCTTGACGCAATCGATATGCATGGCATCTGAACGATGGAGTTTCATATCAACCGCGTCGAGAACAGCAATCGCGTCGCCTGCAATCTGGCCCGACAACTCGACCGCCACCACGTCGTTGACGTTCGACTGAATGGAGTCCATCTGACTCATCTGACTGTCGCCAGTGCCCCCGAGGGACGCCTGCATCGAATCCCGGTAGATTTCGCCTACAAACACGCTGTCACCGCCAACCGGACCGCCACTGGCGTCGATAGAGCAGTACTTGCAGCGCGCGCTTTCCCAGGAAGGCGGCGACATTTCGTAGGTGACGCAAAAATCAAGCGCAGCCATTTCAAAATCATCAGGCCGGTTGGTGACGCGAAGCGCCTCCAGACGCAATTGCCAACGATTTTTCTCGGTGGTGCGATCACCCGAGGGGGTGCCATCGCCCAGCACGCGTTGCAGCTGCGCGTCACCGATAAAGCATAACTCTGACGCGGTCGCCGCCCAGCCACTGAACACCCGGAACAACGGATCGACCGCAACGGAATCGATGGTTTTGAGATTGCGCCAGTCCAGCCGCCACGGCATGGCAGCCTTCGTCAGGGCGGCCTTCATGGCAGCCACGGTTTGCAGGCCCACAACAGAGGGGCAAATCCAGTCGGCTAGCGGGCGCTGATCGTTTCGCTCTATCGGTTGAGCCAGCATTTTCACCATGTCCGGCATTGAAAACCACTGCGGTGCCGAGCGATTGAAACGCTCGACAAAACCAATCGCCGCTGCTTCAAACTTCTCTTCCTGGGCGGTGGCACGGTACAGGTCGAACAGCGTCAACCAGGTTTCGGCGTGATTGGTACGCAGGCCACCGGGCGCCAAAATGTCCATCAACGCCTCTTCAGCGCCGCTGTCGTCGCCGTTTGCAAAGCGAATCGCCGCCTCCTCGACTTCCGTGTCATTGGCCAAAGTGCCCACGCCCGATTCAGTGGTGGTCAGTTTGGAGCTGGAAAAATCGGAGACAGCATCAAACCGCATAGCCGCCAGCGCGGCTGCCCCGGTAGGAACCAGATAGGTCGGCGGCACGACAGGCTGTAGCGGAGAGGGGCGAGTCTGCTGCAGGTGCGCACCCACAGTGGGTTGAGGCGGAGCAGGCAGCGGGTTGCCCACTTTGACCGCACTGACCCGGCCTGACTGCAGCGAGGCCGGCTCAGTCAACCTGTAAGCAGTAGGAACGGGCTGCCCCGCTACAGGAGTCCATTTTGAAATGGGCGCATCCAGCGGGGTCAACTCGGTAGCCTGATACGCCTGCGGCACAGGCGCTGCGCCGTCTGGGCCAATTGCGCCAATTTCGCCAAGCAGAGAGCTGTCGGGCGCTTGCTCGTTTTTGTTTTTCCACCATTGCATGGCCATTTGCGCTTCGATCTCGTCAATCTTCTTGAGCGTGCTGGCGCGGTCGCCCGGCGTCGAAGGCAAGCTGCTTTGAAAAAACGATGGCCGACCCGCTCCATCATCCTCGGCACTTCCAGATACTTCGCGTTTGCGCATCTTGCGCAGCATGTCGAACTCGCGCTTGCGAACAAAGTCGTTGCGCCGCTTGCGCTCGATCATTTCCTTGAGTAGCTGTTTGCTTATGGAATCGTCGCGATCGCCATGCGCGCTGTCCAGATCCGACCAGTTCGTGGTCGGATTCCGAACGAACTTCACCATCTTGGAGAGCAAACCCGGAGCCGTTTCTTCTTTGGCCATATCTGGGAAGACTTGTTGGTAGGGAAACCGAAAAAGGGAACTGCAGCCTGGAAGACCTGCACTCCGAAGATTAATCGCCGAACATTTTTTGCTTGAGCTCACGCCGCTGCTGCGCTTCAAGCGACAGACTGGCAGTCGGTCTGGCGATCAATCGTCCGACCCCGATCGGTTCGCCAGTCTCGTCGCAATAACCATAGTCGCCAGAGTCGATGCGGGCAATGGATTGCTCGATTTTCTTAAGCAATTTGCGCTCACGGTCGCGCGTACGCAACTCCAGTGCGTGCTCTTCTTCGATGGTGGCCCTGTCAGCCGGGTCAGGCACGACAACCGTGTCTTCGCGCAGATGTTCGGTTGTCTCACCTGCGCTGTTGTGAATGTCGCGCTTGAGCAGCGAGAGCTTATGGCGGAAAAACGCCAGCTGCTTGTCATTCATGTATTCAGCGTCAGGCATGGCCTTGACTTCGTCGTCAGAAAGCTCTTCGGCTGACTTGGTTTTCCAGTTGTTGGCGAGCTTGGGGTCTTTTTTTCCAGCGACGTGGGGCGGCGGTGAGATCACGCGCTCGACCACCGCCGAATAAGTTGCCTTGGCTGCATCTGGCGCGTGGGTTGGCAGCATTGGAGCCGAAGGAGGCATGTGGGCAGCGGTGCGCGCAGAACTGCGGCGGCCGGGCTTGAGCGGCGGGCGTGGCAACAACCCGCCCGTGGAAGGCGCCGCGACTGGGAATGAGGCCGTTGTGCTGACGGGGCTGGGGGCTGCTTTTTTATCGATAACAGCGGACGGAATTGGCTTCAAAGGGGCTTTCGCGACCGGTTTTCCGGTCGATTTAGGGAGCGTCAAGGCATTGGCAGCGGGGGGCGTGCCAAGGTTTGCCTTGCCACCTGGAGTGACGGGTTGCGTCACTGGTTTTGAGGCCGGCGTTTTTGCGGCGGATTTCGGCACCG
>JANOOO010000325.1:0-1745 GCA_031421375.1 Polaromonas sp. | reverse complement strand
AGGCCGGGCTGCAAAACATTGCTCGCCGCCAGAGTGACCCCGCGTGATGCTGGTTAACACAGTGCGGTTAATCGCCGCTTCCCTGTGGACCCGAGACAAAAGACTGCGCATCGTTGCCGCCGACCTGGGCCTGGCCTATGTCGAAACCAAACATTGAATCCGCACCTTGAAAAAATGACCCCACGCAAAGGCATCATCCTCGCCGGCGGCAGCGGCACCCGCCTGCACCCGGCCACGCTGGCTATCAGCAAACAACTGCTGCCGGTCTATGACAAGCCGATCCAGCCTTTAGCCAAGAATGGATATGGGCAGTACTTGCAGCGCCTGCTTCGGGAATCAATGGGAATAAATGCATGTAAAATGCATGCAGATTGATGTTGGCTTAACTGATCTTTCCCACGACTATGGCCTCCCTCCAAATTCGACATCTGCCCGACGACGTGTACAGCGCGCTGGCCTTTCGCGCCGCGCAGGCGCATCGGAGCCTGGCTCAGCAAACAGTCATTGAATTGCGCCGCAGCACGGACTCCAGCAGCGGCCAACGCAGGCGCGCCGTCCTGGAGAGAATCCGCGCCTCAATTGACGCGCAGGGCCCGCCAGCGGGACAGGTGCAGCCAGAGCAGCTCACCCAGTGGATTCGTGAAGACCGCGAGCGTCAGTAGCATGCGCGTGGTTCTTGATACGTCGGTCGCCGCCAACATCGTTTTGCAAACGCAGGCGGCTGCCGGTTTGATTGCCGAGCTTGAGCAGGCTCAGTTGGTGCTGGCCCCGACCCTGTTGCACAGTGAAGTTGCCAACACCTTGTGGAAGCAGGTGCGCTTTGGGCAGCTGGGTCATGACGACGCCATTGGCCTGTACCACGACAGCATTGCGCTGGTCGATGAGTTTGTGCCCGACCATGAACTGGCCATTCAGGCTCTGTCATTGGCCGTCAAACACCAGCACCCCGCGTATGACATGCTTTTTGTGGCGCTGGCCCAGCGCTTTGGCTGCACGCTGTTGACGGTGGACAGCAAACTGATCGCTATCGCAAAAAAAATAGACGCAACGCTGGTGAGAAGCTAACTGAAAGTTACCCCAGCCGCCATTGATGATGTGCTCATCATCGAGCCCCAGGTATTCGGCGATGCGCGCGGCTTCTTCTATGAGAGCTTCAACCAGCAGGCATTCCACAAAGCCACTGGCCTGCACGCCACGTTTGTTCAGGACAACCACTCCTGCTCCGTCAAGGGCGTGCTGCGCGGCCTGCATTACCAGGTTCAGCAACCGCAGGCCAAGCTGGTGCGCGTGGTGCGCGGTGAAGTTTTCGACGTCGTGGTCGATCTCAGAAAGTCGTCACCCACTTTCGGCCAGTGGGTCGGCGTAATCTTGTCAGCTGCGAATCGGCGGCAACTGTGGATACCGCACGGGTTTGCCCATGGGTTTTTGAGCTTGTCCGACGAGGCCGAGGTCTTGTACAAAACCACCGCTTACTACGCACCGCAGTTTGAGCGCTGCATCGCGTGGATCGACCCCGACATTGCCGTCAATTGGCCCCTCGCGACCGCACCCGTGCTGTCGGTGAAAGACCAGGCCGGTCAGAGCCTGCGCACCGCCGAGGTCTTCGCGTGATGGCTTTTCAAGCATGAGGGTTTTGCATTTCGGGCGGTTCTGGAACGCGCAGTACGGCGGCATCGAGCGGCATGTTTCATTGCTCGGGCACGGGCTTGCGGCGCAGGGCGTCGAGGTCGTCAACCTCGTGGCAG
>JANOOO010000324.1:0-7629 GCA_031421375.1 Polaromonas sp. | reverse complement strand
GTACATCCGCAGGCTGCGCGCAAAAATAGACGAAGGCTTTGATCCGTCGCTGATCCGTACGGTGCGCGGCTTTGGCTACAAGATCGACACCGGCGACTGAAAGCTGCCACTGCAGCGATGGGCTGAACCGGCCTATTTGCTGAGCAAACGCATCGCCTCTTCAAGCCCCTTGATCGTCAGCGGATACATGCGCTGGCCGAGCAACTGCTGCATCACGCTGATGCTCTGCCGGTATTGCCAGACGCCTTGCGGCTCCGGGTTGATCCACGCGAATTTCGGGAAGGCGCTGGTCAGCCGCTGCAGCCACTCGGCACCGGCTTCTTCGTTGTTGTATTCAACGCTGCCGCCCGGCTGCAAAATCTCATACGGGCTCATGGTCGCGTCGCCGACGAAGATCAGCTTGTAGTCTTTGTTGTACTTGCGGATGATGTCCCAGGTCGCAAACTTTTCACTGAAGCGGCGCCGGTTGTTCTTCCACATGAAGTCATAGACGCAGTTGTGGAAGTAATAAAACTCAAGGTGCTTGAACTCGGTCTTGACAGCCGAGAACATTTCTTCAACGCGGCCGATGTGCTCGTCCATCGTGCCGCCGACATCCATCAGCAGCAGCACCTTCACGTTGTTGTGGCGCTCGGGCACCATTTTGATGTCGAGCCAGCCGGCATTGGCGGCGGTCGAGCGGATGGTGCCGTCGAGGTCAAGCTCTTCAACATGGCCTTCGCGCGCGAACTTGCGCAGCCGCCGCAGTGCAACCTTGATGTTGCGTGTGCCCAGCTCCTGCGTGTCGTCGTAGTCTTTGTAGGCGCGCTGATCCCACACTTTCACCGCGCTTTTGTTGCGGCTTTTTTCCTGGCCAATGCGAATGCCCTGCGGATTGAATCCATTGGCACCAAAGGGTGAGATGCCGCCGGTGCCTATCCATTTGCTGCCGCCTTCGTGACGCTCTTTTTGTTCTTCAAAGCGTTTTTTCAGCGTCTCCATCAGCTCGTCCCAGCCCATCTTCTCGATGGCAGCCTTTTCCTCGGGGCTCAGTTCAAGTTCGAGGTTTTTGCGCAGCCATTCGAGCGGAATGTCCTGCGTGAAATCAGCTCGCGACTCAATGCCCTTGAAGTAGGCGGCAAACGCCCGGTCAAACTTGTCGTAGTGCTTTTCGTCTTTGACCAGCACGGTGCGGCTCAGGTAGTAAAAGTCGTCGATCTTCCACGCACCTTCGCCGCTGTCACCCCGTGCCGTGCTGTTCGGCCCGACCACGCCAGCCTGAAGTGCTTCGAGCAGCATCAGGTATTCCTTGACGGAGACCGGCAGTTTGGCGGCGCGCAGGGTGTAGAAAAAGTCGATCAGCACGGAGAACTCCTTTCGCAGTCAATCGGCGTGGGTCGGCTGGCCGAGCCGGTCAAGCAACTGTGCCTTCACCTCAGGCCATTCACCCGCGCGCAGGCTGTACATCACGGTGTCGCGAATCGTGCCGTCACGGCGCAGCGCGTGGCCGCGAATCACGCCGTCTTTGTGGGCGCCCAGTCGCTCGATGGCGCGCTGGCTGGCGAAGTTGAAGTTGTCGGTGCGCCAGCCAACCACGTTGCAGCCTAGCGTCTCGAACGCATGGGTCATCAGCAGCAGTTTGCAACTGGTGTTGACTGCGGTGCGTTGAAAGCGTTTGGCATACCAGGTGTAGCCAATCTCAAGGCGTTTCACCGCTGGCAGGATGTCGTGGAAGCTGGTACAGCCAATTATTTCGCCACTGCCTTCGCCGCTGCCTTCGCGCGTGACGGCAAAGGCCAGGCGCATGCCTGCTTCGCGCATGTGCAGCGCGGCTTCAATGTAGCTGCGGGTGTTCTCAGGCTCGGGTACCGAGGTCACGCGCAGCTTCCAGAGTTCGCCGTCAGCGGCAGCCTCAGCCAGGCCGGCCTCATGTTGCAGGCCCAGCGGCACCAGAACCAGGCCGTGGCCGGTCAGCGTGACGGGGCTGACGAAGTTCATCCCTTGCCGCCTGCATCGGGGTGCGCCGGGGCCACAGCGGCGCTGCGAAATCGGCCGCGCCAGTGGCGCGCGAGACGCACGCCGAAGCTGGCTCCGGCCACGATCAGTGCGATGCCGATTAATGAGCTGTTGCTGAAGCTGCCGGCGGGGAGGTCAAGCCCCATCAGCTGGCCCATGCCCAGACCCAGCAGTGCGCCGGCGAGGCAGCCGGCTGCATCGGCCAGACCATCGAAAAGCAGCGAGCGCAGATTGACGGGGGCGCGCTTGTTCATCGGCTTATTCACCGGCTTATTCATCGGCTTATTCATCGGTTATTGCGCTGCATGAAGACCAGCTTCTCAAACAGTGTCACGTCCTGCTCGTTCTTCAACAGCGCGCCGACCAGCGGCGGCACCGCAACCTTGTCGTCCCGGCTTTGCAGCACGTCGAGGGGGATGTCTTCAGCAACCAGAAGCTTGAGCCAGTCAAGCAGCTCGCTGGTTGAGGGTTTTTTCTTCAGGCCCGGCAGCATGCGTACCTCGTAGAAGGTTTTCATCGCTGCCCCCAACAACTCTTTTTTCAGCCCCGGGAAATGCACATCAACGATCTGCTTCATCGTGTCAGCATCGGGGAATTTGATGTAGTGGAAAAAGCAGCGACGCAAAAATGCGTCGGGCAACTCTTTCTCATTGTTCGAGGTGATGAACACCAGCGGCCGGTGTTTGGCCTTGATCAGCTCGCGCGTCTCATAGACATAGAACTCCATGCGGTCGATCTCGCGCAGCAAGTCGTTCGGAAACTCGATGTCGGCCTTGTCGATCTCGTCGATCAACAGCGCCACCGGCTGCTCGGAGGTGAAGGCTTGCCACAGCACACCCTTGACGATGTAGTTGTGGATGTCCTTGACTTTGTCGCCACCCTCGACGCTGCTCAGCTGCGAATCACGCAGGCGTGAAACCGCGTCGTACTCATACAGCCCCTGCTGCGCTTTCGTGGTCGATTTAATGTGCCACTGCAGCAAAGGCAGGCCAAGCGCGTCGGCGACTTCTTCGGCCAGCATGGTTTTGCCGGTTCCGGGCTCGCCCTTGACGAGCAGCGGCTTGCGGAGCGTGGCTGATGCGTTGACAGCCAGCATCAAGTCCTGCGTCGCGACGTAGTTTTTGGAGCCGTGAAATTTCATTGCGGTAGAAAGTGGGTGAGGGTTGAAGAAGACGGCTGACAGTGGGGTGAGCCGGTCGGGGGGGCGCTTTGGCTGAACGCCCGGCAAAAATACGGCGCAGATATAATCGCGGACTGATTTTTAACGAAAATTCCAAACGGATTGTGCGCGCAAATGTATAAGTTGATGACCACCCTCGTGGCGCTCGCCGCCTCTTGCCTGACCACTTTGAGCTTCGCCCAGATCACGGGTGACGCCAAAGCCGGTGAAACCAAAAACGCCATGTGCATTGGCTGCCACGGCATCAAGGGCTACCAGGCATCCTTCCCCGAGGTGTACAAGGTGCCGATGATTTCGGGTCAAGGCGCAGGCTACATCACCACCTCGCTCAATGCCTACAAAAAGGGCGAGCGCAAGCACCCCACCATGCGCGGCATTGCAGAGGCGTTGAGCGACCAGGACATCGCCGATCTTGCTGCGTTCTACAGTGCAGACGGCAAAACCGGCGCGGCGGCTTTGCCTGCCAAACCGTCGCAAGAACCCACCGCCGCTGTGCAGGCGCTGCTTGGCAAAACCAATTGCGCGTCGTGCCACGGTGCCAACTACGCCGCGCCGATTGACCCGAGCTATCCGAAAATCGCCGGCCAGCATGCCGACTATCTGTTTGTGGCACTCAAAGCCTACAAGACCGACAGCAGCAACCCCAAGGTCGGCCGCGCCAACGCCGTTATGGCTGCGATGACCAAGCAATACACCAATGCCGAGTTGAAGGCGATGGCGGGCTATCTCGCTTCGCTTGATGGCGACTTGAAGGCTGTTCCGCAAAACCGGTTTCGTTAAGCTGCCTGCCCGCAGGTGCCAGGAAAAAGCCGCTGATTCAGCGGCTTTTTTTATGCCTAAGCGCATCGAAACTTAGTCGCGCGTGGCCTGCCGCTGCACGCAATCGATGTAGGCCGCGCCGTCGGGCGGTCGGCCGGCGCGCTGGCTCTCCCACACCATCTTGCCCAGGCATTCCATTGTTTCGTGATGCGCGTCGTGCAGCGAGTTGCGTTTGGCGCACAGCAACTCGACCGCCTGCCGGATGCCGCGCGGCTGGTCAATCGAGCATTGCTCGCTGATTGACAGGTGCATCGCGACATGCAAAAACGGGTTGGTCACGCCGGCCTCGATGTCGTACATTTTCTCCAGCGCGGCCTCGACACTGGCAAAGTCACCGTCATATTCCGGGTGCTCGGCAAGCCATTGGCTTGCTAGCGTTTCCATAGCGTCCAGCGGTTTCCCGGATTGGGTCTTGGCGTAGATTGAACAAAAAAAACGGCGAACGTCGGCTTGTGAAGGGGTGAACATCGGGCAAGCGTAGCACGGGGTTTCACCGGATTTATACCCGCCATGACGATGCCCTTGCGAGGCATGGGCGTCTTCAAACCTGCGCTTCCAGCGCTTGCAAAACCGCCAGTGCCGCCTGCTGCAGCGGGCGCGCACTGGCCCCAAGCAGGCGGTGTGAGAATCGATGCTCATTCCAATTCCAGATCAATCCGATAGGTCGTTGCTTCGCCTTGCCGTGCTACAGCACTGTCTGCGGCTTCGCGCCTACTCTCGGATTAATCTGAAAATGGAATCAGATCTCGTCTGCCAATCTGCTTTGCCGCTCGTGGTCCCGGTTAACTTTTCGCTGGAGTCTCCTGCATGATCAACAAAATCTGCCCGACCATTGCCGACGCATTGGCGGGCACCGCCGATGGCGCGACCGTTTTGATCGGTGGCTTCGGCACAGCCGGCATTCCGAGCGAGCTGATCGACGGCCTCATCGCGCAGGGGGCCAAAGACCTCACCATCGTCAACAACAATGCCGGCAATGGCGAGACGGGCCTGGCCGCGTTGCTCAAAACCGGCTGCGTGCGCAAGATCATTTGCAGCTTTCCGCGCCAGGCCGATAGCCACATTTTTGACGCGCTGTACCGCAGCGGCAAACTGGAGCTTGAACTGGTGCCGCAGGGCAACCTGGCCGAGCGGCTGCGCGCTGCGGGTGCGGGCATAGGGGCCTTCTTTTCACCGACGGGCTACGGCACCGATCTGGCTAAAAACGCCGACGGCTCGCCGAAGGAAACGCGTGAAATCAAGGGCAAGCAATATGTGCTGGAAATGCCGATTTACGGCGACCTGGCGCTGATCAAAGCCGAGCAGGGCGACCGCTGGGGCAACCTGACTTACCGCATGGCGGCGCGCAACTTCGGCCCGGTGATGGCGACGGCGGCGAAAAAAACCGTCGCAACCGTGCATGAAATCGTCGAGCTCGGCGCGCTGAACCCGGAGCACATCATCACGCCCGGCTTGTTCGTGCAGAAGGTGGTGCGCATCAATCGTGTCGCAACCGAAGCGGGCGGCGCGAAAAAAGCCGCATGAGGGCTGGGGTCGGTTTTGAGCCAAAACGGATCTCCATTGCGAGCCAGATAGCATTCAAGCCCAATACAGACGGGCACAAGCAGCTCTGAAAAAGATAGCGACTGCGGCTTCAGAAACCCATCCAAATTCACTGCCGCACGCACCCAACCCAACCCACCACCATGACCTACCAAAAACGCAGCAAAGACCAGCTCGCCGCCCGCGTCGCGCAAGACATCCACGAGGGCGCAGTCGTCAACCTCGGCATCGGCATGCCGACGCTGGTAGCCAACCACATTGCCTTTGATCGCGAGGTGCTGCTGCAAAGCGAAAACGGCATCCTCGGCATGGGCCCGGCACCCCGGGCTGGCGAAGAAGACTACGACCTCATCAACGCCGGCAAGCAGCCGGTCACGCTGCTCAAAGGCGGCTCGTACTTTCATCACGCCGACAGCTTCGCGATGATGCGCGGTGGCCACCTTGACATCTGCGTGCTTGGCGCATTTCAGGTCTCGGCTACAGGCGACCTGGCGAACTGGCACACCGGCGAGGTCGATGCGATTCCGGCAGTCGGCGGCGCGATGGATCTCGCCGTCGGGGCCAATCAAACCTGGGTCATGATGGATTTGCTCACCAAAAAGGGGACCAGCAAAATCGTCGCCCAATGCAGCTACCCGCTGACCGGCATCGGCTGCGTCAAGCGCATCTACTGCGATGTCGCCACACTCGAATGCACACCGCAAGGGCTCAGGTTGATCGACAGGGTCGAGGGCCTCGGCCATGCGGAACTTGAGACGCTCGTCGGCCTGCCGATTGCCCGCGCCTGACCCCAATCAACCCGTCAACCAAGGAATCACCATGACCACCCAAGCCTTCATCTGCGATGCCATCCGCACCCCCTTCGGCCGTTATGGCGGCTCGCTCAGCAGCATCCGCACCGACGATCTCGGCGCCATCCCTTTGCGTGCGCTGATGGCGCGCAACCCCAAGGTTGATTGGCAGGCCGTCAACGACATCTTCTTCGGCTGCGCCAACCAGGCCGGCGAGGACAACCGCAATGTGGCGCGCATGTCGGCGCTGCTGGCCGGCTTGCCGATTGATGTGCCCGGTGCCACGATCAACCGCCTGTGCGGTTCGGGGCTGGACGCCATCGGCACGGCAGCACGCGCGATCAAGTCGGGCGAGGCCAGCTTGATGCTTGCCGGTGGCGTTGAAAGCATGAGCCGCGCGCCCTTCGTGATGCCCAAAGCCGAGAGCGCCTTCAGCCGCAGCAACGCGGTCTATGACACCACCATCGGCTGGCGTTTCGTCAACAAGCTGATGAAAGAAAAATACGGCGACGATGCCATGCCTGAGACCGCCGAGAACGTCGCCAGCGACTACAAAATCAGCCGCGAAGACCAGGACAAGATGGCGCTCGCCAGCCAGCTCAAGGCCGTCAAGGCGCAGGAGTCGGGCTTCTTCGATGCCGAGATCACCCCGGTGATGGTGGCCCA
Organism: Polaromonas sp.; assembly: GCA_031421375.1. GTDB lineage: Bacteria > Pseudomonadota > Gammaproteobacteria > Burkholderiales > Burkholderiaceae_C > Polaromonas. The sequence continues at coordinate 636 of JANOOO010000324.1, read as the reverse complement.
GAAAAAGGGCGATGCCCTGATCGTCGGCCAGGACGAGCACCCGCGCCAGACCACGCTTGAATCGCTGGCCAGACTCAAAGGCGTGGTCAGGCTTGACGGCAGCGTCACCGCCGGCAACGCCAGCGGCGTCAACGACGGCGCCTGCGCGCTGTTGCTGGCCGATGAAGCCAACGCCGCTAAAAACGGCTTGACGCCGCGCGCCCGCGTGGTCGGCATGGCCACGGCCGGCGTGGCCCCGCGCATCATGGGCATCGGCCCGGCGCCCGCCACCGAAAAAGTGCTGGCGCTGACCGGTCTGAAGCTCGAACAGCTCGACGTCATCGAGCTGAACGAAGCGTTTGCCGCGCAGGGGCTGGCGGTGCTGCGCCTGCTGGGCCTGCAGGACGACGACGAGCGCGTCAACGCCTGGGGCGGCGCGATTGCGCTGGGCCACCCGCTGGGCGCCAGTGGGGCACGCCTGGCCACTACCGCCATCAACCGCCTGCATGCCACCGGCGGGCGCTATGCGCTGTGCACCATGTGCATCGGCGTGGGGCAGGGCATCGCGCTGGTGCTTGAGAGGGTGTAGCGCATGTGACGGCCGCCCTACCCGCTCCGGTATTTAGGGCGGGCCATGGCGACCGTTCGCAGCGAACG
>JANOOO010000323.1:0-1628 GCA_031421375.1 Polaromonas sp. | reverse complement strand
GAAAATGGCGCGCCCTTGCGCCACGGTGGTGTCAGAACACAGCACGGGTGCCGGGCGAAGACCTCGACGTTTAAGTCGCGCTACGGCCGCGTCAAGCTTCAGCGACGTGACGCGTTTGACGTAGGCCAGCGGCGCCTCGTTGGCATGCACAGCCTCCAGCGCTTCGGCGTCTTCATCCGCGTCGGGCAACAGCAGTTCATGGCGCACGCCGAGTTGCTCCAGCAACTGACGTCGCCGCGGGCTTTGTGATGCGAGGTAAATGAAGTCAGTCATGTTTCAGGTCACGAGTTGGATCGCATTCCAGGATCAGTCAAGCCGGGGCCGCGGAACCGGCTTCGCCGGGCCGCAGGCGCAGCGGCCCCCTCGGGGGGCAGTGCAGTACGCGAAGCGACAAGCGTGGGGGCCACATCACTCGCGATTGTAAGGATGATTGATCGTGATGCTCCACGCGCGGTACAGCTGCTCGATGAGTAGCACGCGAACCATCGCGTGCGGCAGCGTCAGGTCTGACAGCCGCAAGCGTTCGTGCGCCGATTGCTTGAATCCGGCATCGAGCCCATCGGGGCCGCCGATCACGATGGCCACGTCGTCACCCGACAGTTGCCAGGCTTTGAGGCGCTCGGCCAGCGCCACGGTGGTGACAGCGGTGCCGCGTTCGTCCAGCGCGACGATGCGGCAATTTTTGCCCATGGCGCTTTCAATACGAGTCCGCTCAGCGGCAAGCAGCGTATCGAGTGTTTTGGAGGCGCGAGGTTCGGTCTTGACGGCCTTGAGTTCGACCTTCAACTCGGGTGGAAAGCGTTTGGCGTAGTCGTCGTAGGCCGTTTGAGCCCAGTCGGGCACCTTTTGCCCGACGGCTACTATCGTCAGTCTCATCGGCTCTTGGGTGCGGTCTTCCGGGCAGCGGGTTTGGCTGCGGTTTTAGCAGCCACCTTCCGGGCCGCCACTTTTTTAGCCACGGGCACTTCGACTACAGGCGTCTTGACAGATCGAGGCGCTGGTTTTGCAGCGGCTTTAGACGCTGGTTTGCCTGCTGGTTTTGAAGCCAGCCCGGCTGCTGATTTTTTAGCCGGCGTTCTGCTTGTTTTGGCTGGTCGGGCAGCAGGCTCTTCTGCAGGCGCTGCTTCATTGCGCCTGGCCGTCCAGTCGCTGGTCTTGCCAAGCTTGCCAATGTAGCCGGGTTCGTAATCCCTGATTGGCGCCTTGACAGTCGGCTTTGCCGCAGACCGGCCACGGGAACCGGAGACGGCTTTGGAGCCCGTTTTTGAGGCAGTCTTTGCACCGGGCTTCGCTCTCGGCGCGCCTTGCGGCTCGGCTTTTGGCTCCACCTTCGACGCCTTCACCAGCGGCGCAGGCGCGCCCAGTTTCAGCTTGACCGGCTTTTCGCCCCACAGCTCTTCAAGGTGGTAATACTGGCGAATCGTCGGCTGCATGATGTGCGCCACGGCCGCTCCGCAGTCAACGATGATCCACTCGCCGTTTTCTTCGCCTTCAATGCGTGGCTTGGCAAAGCCGGCGTCTCGCACCGCGTCTCGCACGCTGGCCGCCAGCGCTTTGGTCTGCCGGTTGGAACTGCCCGAAGCGACGATGACGCGCTCAAACAGCGACGTGATGTGCTCGGTGTCAAA
>JANOOO010000322.1:0-1827 GCA_031421375.1 Polaromonas sp. | reverse complement strand
AGCGGCAGCGTCACCATCGACGCCAGCACTCTGAGCTCGCCCGAAGCGCCGTATGAGCTCGTCAAGACCATGCGTGCGTCGGTGCTGGCGCTCGGGCCGCTGCTGGCGCGCTTCGGCGAAGCCACCGTGTCATTGCCGGGCGGCTGCGCCATTGGGTCGCGTCCGGTTGATCAGCACATCAAGGGCTTGCAGGCGATGGGCGCTGAAATCTCCGTTGAGCACGGCTACATGATCGCCAAAGTACCGCCACGGCCGGACGGGATGCGGCGGCTCAAAGGCTGCCGAATCACGACCGACATGGTGACCGTGACCGGCACCGAAAACTTCCTGATGGCCGCGACGCTGGCCGAGGGCGAGACGATTCTTGAGAACGCCGCACAGGAGCCTGAGATCGCCGATCTCGCCGAAATGCTGATCAAAATGGGCGCGCAGATTGATGGCCACGGCACGCGGCGCATCCGCATTCAGGGCGTACACCGGTTGCACGGCTGTACGCACCAGGTGGTGGCCGACCGGATTGAGACCGGCACATTTTTATGCGCCGTGGCGGCGACGGGTGGCGATGTGGTGCTCAGGCACGGCCGCGCCGAACATCTCGACGCCGTGATCGACAAGCTGCGTGAAGCCGGTGCGGTGATTGAGCCCGGTCATGGCTTCATCCGCATCCGGGCGCAGGGCCGCATGCAGGCGCAGTCGTTTCGCACCACTGAATACCCGGGCTTCCCGACCGACATGCAGGCGCAGTTCATGGCGCTCAATGCGATTGCGCAAGGCTCCAGCACGGTGACTGAAACCATCTTTGAAAACCGCTTCATGCACGTTAACGAGATGCTGCGGCTCGGCGCAAAAATCCAGATCGAAGGCAAGGTGGCGATTGTCGAAGGTGTCGAGCGCCTGTCGGGCGCGGCGGTGATGGCGACCGACCTGCGCGCGTCGGCCAGCCTGGTCATTGCCGGTCTGGTGGCCGAAGGTGAAACTGTCATCGACCGTATCTACCACCTTGACCGCGGCTACGATCAGATGGAAGCCAAACTGCGCGGCATCGGGGCCGACATTGAAAGACTGACCGGATGATCACCCTTGCCCTTTCAAAAGGCCGCATTTTTGAAGAAATCCTGCCGATGCTGCGCAGTGCCGGCATCGAGGTGCTGGACGACCCGGACAAATCGCGCAAGCTGATTCTGGCGACCAGCCGCATCGGCCTCCGCGTGGTGCTGGTGCGCGCCACCGATGTGCCGACTTACGTGCAGTACGGCGGGGCCGACCTCGGCGTGGTCGGCAAAGATACGCTGCTGGAGTCCGACATGCAGGGCCTGCTGCAGCCGCTTGACCTGCAGATTGCGCGTTGCCGAATCAGCGTAGCGGTGCGCGAGGGCTTCGACTACGCCGCCGCCGTGCGGCAGGGTTCGCGGCTGAAGGTGGCGACCAAATACGTGGCCATTGCGCGGCAGTTTTTTTCCAGCAAGGGCGTTCACGTCGATCTGATCAAGCTCTACGGCAGCATGGAGCTGGCGCCGCTGACGGGGCTGGCCGACGCCATCGTCGATCTGGTTTCGACCGGCAGCACGCTCAAAGCCAATCACCTGGTCGAGGTCGAGCACATCATGGACATCAGCTCGCATTTGGTCGTCAACCAGACTGCGCTCAAGCTCAAACCGGCACCCATTCGCGAATTGATCGATGCCTTGTCTGCGGCTGTTGTGGCTGCTTGACGCTCTGTTTTCGACTGCAACAACGGTTTCCACTCGCTATGAATTTAGGAGCTTCCCCCGCCCGTATATCAACGGCTTCAAGCACATTTGAGGCTGATTTCAAGGCCAGACTGCA
>JANOOO010000321.1:0-3652 GCA_031421375.1 Polaromonas sp. | reverse complement strand
ATGCCCAGCGTCAGGACTCATGAACTCTTCACTCGCTATTAAATTCGTAGCTGCTTGCGCCGGTACTGTCCTGGCTACAGCTGCTTTTGCTCAACAAGCACCGGCCGTGGAGCCGCCTTTGCAGGTGCATCAGGCGTGGGTCCGTGCGACGGTGGCGGGGCAAAAGGGCACCGGTGCCTTTATGCGCATCACGTCAAAAACCGGGATGCGGCTGGTCGGTGTGGCCTCGCCGGTTGCAGCCGTGGCTGAAGTCCATGAAATGAAGATGGATGGCGACGTGATGCGTATGCGGCCCGTGCCCGAGCTGGTCTTGCCCGCAGGCAAGGAAGTGCAGCTCAAACCCGGCGGCTATCACCTGATGCTGATGGAACTCAAGCAGCCGCTGGTGGCGGGCAGCGAGGTTTCAGTCACGTTGCTGCTCAAGGATGGCAAGGGGGTGGAGGCTAGTCAAATCGTGATGCTTCCTGTGATGCTGGTCGCGCCGACTGGGCGTGGGGCGGCAGTCAAGCCCGCCACTTCTCCGATGCCCGCTGCAGCAAGCGACGGCCACAGTACGCACAAACACTGACCGAACGCGGGCGATGCGTATCAGCTTTGCCGGCCGAATTTCGCCAGCACTCGGGTAGTCTGGCTAAGCCTGTTTTTTCCCCCGACCCAGCCGCCGGTACACCGTCGCGCGGCTGACGCCGAGCAGGCGAGCGGCCTTCATCACATTGCCCTTGGCGGCAGTCACCGCATTGCGGATTAGCGCCGTCTCCACCTCCTTAAGCGGTACGGGCAACCCAGACGCGAACCCGGCGGTCGTGTTGGTGGTCGTGCCAGACCGGGCCGACGTGCGGCCTGCCGCCTGCAGCGTCGGCAGTGCAAACAAGCGCAATCCAGACCACAGCGGCACCTCGATGGGCCGCGCATAAGCCAACTCGTTCTGACGGGCCGCGTCGAACAACATGCCGGGCGACAGCGCGAACACGTCACTGCAATGCGTGGGCGCGGCACCCGCACCGGCCAAAGTCGGCACCATCTGCCTTGCCGCCGGGTTGGCTCCGGTCACGAGGCCGTTGTGGTCAACGCCGATCAGCCCGTCGGTATCGCAGCCCAGGCTGCTTGCGGACCAGTTCAGGCGGATCAGCAAGCCTGCGGGGTACACCGGAATCAAGGCGTTTTCGATGCTGCGCGCAGACTGTATCGCCATGTGCTTGAGCTCGGGCCGCTCAATGGCATCGATGCCGGTCAGGTCGAGCATGCCGACGCAGCGCCCGTCCGGCCCAAACAGGGGCGCGCCAGCGCAGCTGTAGTGAGAATTGACGTCAAAAAAGTGCTCGCCCCGGTGTAGCCAGATCGGGGCCAGCTCGGTCAGCGCGGCGCCAATGGCGGTCGTGCCAACCTGCGTTTCCGATAGGTCAACCCCAATGCGTGTGATCAGTTCGGCACGCCGGTCATGCCGGTCAATCGGGCCGTTGACATTGACCACCACACCGGCGCCATTCGTCAGGATGGCGAAGTAGCGCGTATCGGCAATAGCCAGACCCAGCCTGGCCATCACCGGCCTGGCGGCTTCTACCAGAACGCGGTTTCCCTCGTCGGTGCGGCGTTGGTCACCCTTTGAAATCAGATCGAAGCCGAGGTCTGCATCGGGTTGCTGACCGAGCGCCAGGCAGCGCCGCCACGAGCGTTCGATCCAGGGCTCGGAAGGCCCGCTGGGCAGACTCAGGCCGTCGTGCAGCACTGCGTGCCGCGCCCGTGCAATCTGGTGCAGTCGCTGCTCCGCGCGCGGCAGGGTGGGTGTGACGGTGGCAGATATTGGAATCAAAAAAACCTCGGGACGTCAAGGTGTGTACGCAGCGCGGACACTGTTTCATTTTGAGAATTAAACGGCGCTTTGGCAAGCGCGCAAGGGTTTTACCTAGTTGAGCAGAGGAGGTGCGATTAAACAATGTGTTTGCTTGCAAGCTCCGGTCGCGCTGCCAGAGCCGGTCAACACTGGCGACGCCGGGCGCACTCATTTTTATCTGAACAACTCAAAGCCACCAGGAGATTCAAACATGCAGATTCAGCTTACCGTTAATGGCAAATCCCGCAGCGTCGAGACGCCGCCCCAAACGCTGCTGGTGCAGGTGCTGCGTGAGCAGCTCACGCTGACCGGCACCCACGTCGGCTGCGACACCGCGCAGTGTGGTGCGTGTACCGTCATCATGAACGGTCGTGCCGTCAAATCGTGCAACATCCTCGCCGCTCAAGCTGCTGGCAGCGAGATCACCACCATCGAAGGTCTGGCCGAGCCCGACGGCACCATGCACCCGATGCAGGCTGCCTTCAAAGAGTGCCACGGCCTGCAATGCGGTTTTTGCACGACCGGCATGGTGATGAGCGCGGTTGATTTGTGCAAGCACCACCCCAAGGCCAGTGGCCTTGAGATTCGTGAGCTGCTTGAAGGCAACCTTTGCCGCTGCACCGGCTACCAGAACATCGTCAAGGCCGTCCAGACGGGCGCTGCTGCGATGGCCGCCTGATCTTCCCGATTTATTTCTGTCCACATTCAGGAGCTCAACATGGGTGCATCCGATTTCGCCAATCTTCCCAACATTGGCGCGTCCATCAAACGCAAGGAAGACTACCGCTTCCTCACCGGCGGCGGTCGCTATACCGACGACATCGTGCTGCCGAACCAGTGCCATGCGGTGTTTGTTCGCTCGCCGCATGCCCACGCCAAAATCAACAGCATCAATGTTGCAGCAGCCAAGGCGGCGCCGGGCGTGGTCGATATTTTTGTCGGCACCGATGTCGCTGCCGACAAGATCAACGGCCTGCCCTGCGGCTGGCTGATCACCAGCACTGACGGCACGCCGATGAACGAGCCGCCGCACCCCATCCTGGCGCAAGGCAAGGTGCGCTATGTGGGCGACCACGTGGCGATGGTGATTGCCGAAACGCTGGACCAGGCGAAGAACGCTGCCGAGCTGGTCGAGGTCGATTACGAGGTGCTGAGCGCTGTGGTGCGCGTGACCGATGCAGCCAAAGCCGAGCCGCTGCACGATGGCGCGCCGGGCAACCGCTGCTACAAGTGGGCAATTGGCGACAAAAGCCAGGTCGATGCCGCCTTTGCCAATGCTGCGCACGTCACCAAGCTTGATCTAACGAACAACCGGCTGGTGCCCAATGCCATGGAGCCGCGTGCGGCCATTGGCTCTTACAGCCGCGCAACCGACGACTACACGCTTTACGTCTCCAACCAGAACCCGCACGTCGAGCGTCTGTTGTTGACGGCTTTTGTCATGGGCTTGCCCGAGCACAAAGTGCGCGTCATTGCGCCTGACGTTGGCGGCGGTTTCGGCTCCAAGATTTACCTCTACGCCGAAGACGTTTGCCTGACCTGGGCCAGCAAGAAGGTCAACCGCAACATCAAGTGGAACTGCGACCGCAGCGAAGCCTTTTTGAGCGACGCGCATGGCCGCGACCACGTCAGCCAGGCCGAAATGGCGATGGACAAAGACGGCAAGTTCCTCGCGCTGCGGGTGCATACCGACGCCAACATGGGCGCATATCTGTCCACCTTCGCCACCGCGATCCCGACGATTTTGTATGCCACGCTGCTGGCCGGCCAGTACGCCACGCCGCAGGTTTATGTCGAGGTTGATGCCTGGTTCACCAACAC
>JANOOO010000320.1:0-2237 GCA_031421375.1 Polaromonas sp. | reverse complement strand
CTGCAGTTCGAGCGCAGCGCCAGCCTGTTCGGCCGCAGCCTGACGCAAACGCTGGAGCCGCGCGCCTTTTATGTGCGCACGCCCTACCGCGACCAGAACCGCCTGCCCAACTACGACTCGGGCGAGAACAGCTTTAACTTCGCCTCGGTGTTCACCGAAAACGCCTTTGTCGGCGACGACCGCATCTCGGACGCCAACCTGCTGACGCTCGGCACAGCCAGCCGCCTGCTCGACCCGTCCACCGGGGCCGAAGCCGCGCGGCTCGAGGTTGCGCAGCGCATTCGTTTTGCCGATCAGCGCGTGACGCTGCCCGGCGGCCAGCCCATCAGCGAGCGGCTCAGCGATGTGTTGGTGGGCACCAGCGTCAACTGGGATCCGCGCTGGCGCTTTGGCAGCACCGTGCAGTACAACCCCAAGACCGAGCAGTTCGACCGCTCCTCGTTCGGCGCGCGCTACAGCCCCGGCAATTACCGCACCGTCAGTGCCGCGCTGCGCCGCCAGCGCGGCGTCAGTCACAACGTCGATGTCGGCTGGCAGTGGCCAATCAACGACCTGTGGGGCGACAAGGGCCGTGACCTGGGTGCCGGCCAGGGTCAGGGGCCGGGGCGCTACTATGCGGTCGGCCGGCTCAACTACAGCCTGATTGAAAAGAAGTTTGTCGATTCCATTCTGGGCGTCGAGTACGAAAGCTGCTGCTGGATTGGCCGCGTGGTCTTGCAGCGCTCGCAAAACAACATTCTGGCCACAGGCTCGGGTGCGGCCAACACCCAGATCCTGTTCCAGCTTGAACTCCTCGGCTTTTCCAGATTCGGATCAAGTCCCCTGCAAACGCTCAAAGCCAACGTTCCGCGCTACCAGTTCCTGCGTGAGAAAATCGAGCCGCCGAGCCGCTTCACCACTTATGACTAAATTTTGTTCCCGCTTTTTACCCGCGACTGTACGAATCGGCCCGGTTTGTGCCGCCCTGCTTTTTGGCGTAGTTTCAGTCTGGGCCCAAAGCCCGAGGCCCCCAGCCGGCGGGCTGCGCATGCCCGAGATCCCGGTGCGGCCCGCTGCTCCGGCCGCACCCACGGCGAGCGCGGCGGCTTCGACGCCCCCGCGCGTCCAGCAGGCCGACTTCATCGTCGCCGTCGTCAACTCCGAACCCATCACCAACAGCGAGGTTCGCACCCGGCTGCAGCGCGTGCTGCGCCAGATGGTTCAGCAAGGCGGCGCGAAGCCGCAAGCCGACGCATTGGCCAAAGAAGTGCTCGAACGCCTGATCATCGACAAGACCCAGCTGCAGCTGGCGCGTGAGTCCGGCGTGCGCGCCGACAGTTACGCCATTGAAGCGGCTGTGCAAACCGTGGCCCGGCAAAACCAGGTCACGGTGGACGGGCTGCGCGAGCGCCTGAAGGCCGACAACATCAGCTACGCGCAGTTTGAGTCTGACCTGCGCGACGAGATGCTCATTAGCCGGCTGCGTCAGCGCGATGTCGAGCCGCGCGTCAAAGTCAGCGACCAGGAGATCGACCAGTTCCTGGTCGAGCAGAGCAGCGCTGCATCGGGCGCGCTGGCCTTGAACCTCGCACAGGTGTTGGTGGCCGTGCCCGAAAACGCCAGCGCCGATCAGCTTGCAGCGCTGCAGGCACGCGCCCAGCAAGTCGCTGATCGCGCCCGCAGCGGCACGCCATTTGTCGAGCTGGCCAAGGCTTCGTCCGACCCATCTGCTGCAGCCACGGGCGGCGAGATCGGCCTGCGCACCGTGGATCGGCTTCCACCGCTGTTCGTCGAGGCCACGCAAAAGCTGCCGGTCGGCGGCATCGCCGGGCCGCTGCGCAGTGGGGCCGGTTTCCATGTGCTTAAAGTCGTTGAAAAGAAGCAGGCGGGCGGGCTTGATGCCGGCGTCACCCAAAGCCGGGCACGCCACATTTTGCTGACGCTGACACCCCAGCAGAACGAGGCGGCGGCGGTGCAGCGGCTGATTTCATACAAGCGCCGGGTTGAAGCCGGCCAGGCCGACTTCGCCGCGCTGGCGCGCGAGCACAGCGGCGACGGTTCGGCGAAAGACGGCGGCGATCTCGGCTGGTCCGCGCCCGGCATGTTCGTGCCCGAGTTCGAGCAGGCGCTCAACGCGCTCGCCCTTAATCAGGTCTCAGACCCGGTCGTCAGCCGCTTCGGCGTTCATCTGATTCAGTTGCTGGAGCGGCGTGAAGCCAGGCTCAGTTCGCGCGAGCAACGCGAAGCCGCGCGCAATG
>JANOOO010000319.1:0-3100 GCA_031421375.1 Polaromonas sp. | reverse complement strand
GATTCAGCCCCAAGCGCTCGGCCAGCGCCAGCGCCTCGGCAGCGCCGACTAAATTGATGCCCGCCAGCAGGTTGTTGACGAGCTTGGTGCGCGCCGCATCGCCGGGTTTCTCGCTGATAAAAAACACCGGCCGCGCCAGCGTCTGAAGCAGCGGCGACACCCGCTCATACGCCGCCCTGTCCCCCGCAACCATCAAGGTCATGCGGCCCTCACGCGCCCGCACCGGCCCGCCCGACATCGGCGCGTCGAGCATCGTCACGCCACGTGTCGCCAGCCGCGCCGCGAAGGATTCGACATCGTGCGGGGCCAGCGTCGGGCACAGCAGCACAAGCTGCCCCGGCTGCAGCCGGTCGGCCAGCCCGTCCGCGCCGAACAACACGGTTTCAGTTTGCGCAGCATCCACCACGCAGACCACAGTCGCTATTAAATCAGGAGCATCTTGCGCCCGTGCATCGGGGGCTTCAGCGCCAAAACGCTTGAGATTGGCGACCTTTTCAGCGTCAAGGTCGGCTACAGCCACTTGCCAGCCTTGCGCCAGCAGATTCGCCGCCATGGCCCCACCCATGTTGCCGACGCCTATGAAGGAAACCCGTTTCGGTGCGCTCACGTCTGCACCAGCCGTTTCGACTTGGCAATCGACATCAGCATGCCAAGCGCCAACCCGAGCGTGACCATAGCCGTGCCGCCGTAGCTGATAAACGGCAGCGGCACGCCGACCACCGGCAAGATGCCGCTGACCATGCCCATGTTGACGAAGGCGTAGGTGAAAAAGATCATCGTCAGCGCGCCGCCGAGCAGGCGCGCAAACAGCGTCGGCGCTTCGAGCGCAATCGCCAGCCCCCGAAAAATCAAAAACAAAAAGCCGACGATCAGCGCCAGCGTGCCGACCAGGCCGAACTCTTCCGCGTAGGCAGCAAAAATGAAGTCGGTAGTGCGCTCGGGAATGAATTCAAGGTGCGTTTGCGTACCCGCCATAAAGCCCTTGCCAAAGACCCCACCCGAGCCGATGGCGATCATGCCCTGGATGATGTGAAAGCCCTTGCCAAGCGGGTCGCGCGTCGGGTCGAGCAGCGTGCAGATGCGCTGCTGCTGGTAGTCGTGCAGCACCGGCCAGCGAAAGCCGTCGGCACACAGCTTCGGCTCAAAAACCACCAGCAACACGATGCCGACCAGGCTAAGGAGCACCGGCGGCGCGATCAGCTTCCAGCTGATGCCGGCAAAAAAGATTACCGCCAGCCCGGCCGCCATCACCAGCAAGGCCGTGCCCAGGTCGGGCTGTTTCATGATGAGCGCCACCGGCAGCGCCAGCAACAGGCCGGCGACGATGAAATCGAGCGGCCGCAACTGCCCTTCGCGTTTTTGAAACCACCAGGCCAGCATCAGCGGCATGGCAATTTTCATGATCTCGCTCGGCTGAATCACCACCCCCACATTCAGCCAGCGGCGCGCGCCTTTTTTGGTAATGCCGAACACCGCGACGGCGATCAGCAGCGCGATGCCCGCGATGTACAGCGGCACCGCCAGAGTCATCAGGCGTTGCGGCGGAATCTGCGCAACGACAAACATGATGGCGGCGGCGATCAGCATGTTGCGTCCGTGGTCAGCAAAGCGGGTACCGTGATCGAAGCCCGACGAATACATGATCAGCAAACCGGCCGAGGCCAGCATGAACACGGCAAAAGCCAGCAGGCCGTCGAAGCCCTGAACCAGCGGCAGGCTGCGCTGAAGCAGCGAGGGGCGATCAAAAGCGGTAGCCATGCGAACAATTATCGGCGACCGGCGGTAGCCCGCCTGCGTCGCGAAAGGAGTTGTTTTGCAAACGGCTTGGTTTGTCAAGCGTTCGACACCGGTTGACAGCGTTCGACACCGGTTCAGCTGCAACACGTCTTTTCTTGTCTGCATGCTGTGCAATTTGTCACACCTTAACCGGAATCGCGCAAAATACCGCCATGCGCATCTTGCTGATTGATGACCACCAGCTTTTTTCTTCCGGCCTGCGTGTGCTGCTGCAAGAGCTCTCGCCAGGCGCGCAAATCTCGACAGCGGCAACCGTGGCTGCAGCGCAAGAAAAAACCGGGCACTTCGACCTGATTCTGCTGGACCTGCACCTGCCGGACGCCACGGGCTTTGATGGCCTGGCGCGCCTGAAGCTGCATTTCGAGGCCACCCCTGTGGTGGTGGTGTCAAGCGAAGAAGACCCGCATCGCATCCGCGAGTGCATTGGGCACGGCGCAATGGGTTTCGTTCCCAAAACCTCCAGCGCCCACGACTTGTTCAGCGCCATGAAGCTGATTCTGGAAGGTGAAACCTACCTGCCGCCAAGCTGCGTTGCGGGCCTGGCGACCGAGGATGAGCAGGACCCAAAAAGCGTTCACCTGTCACCGCGCCAGCGCGAGGTGCTGATGAAGGTGATTCAAGGCAAGCCCAACAAGGTGATTGCCCGCGAGCTGGGCATTTCGGACCACACAGTCAAAACGCACGTCATGGCGGTGCTTGCGGTGCTGCGCGTCAGTAACCGGACAGAGGCGGTTTACAGGGCGGCGGCCATCGGCATTGCAGCGCCTTAGGGCTGAAGTGGAGCCTTGACCGGCGCAGCGCTTGCCAGCACATTGCCAAAACTCTCGCGAGCGCCATCCACCCAGAATTCGACGCACACGCTCGGCAGACCTGCATCGCAGGCCACTCGCAAGCCGGCAAACAGGCTGCCAGGCGACGTGAAGCGGGCCGCGGCGGTGCAATGCACGGCACCAACCTGAAACGCATCCGTCCCCTCAATAAAGTCGTGCGCCTGCGCATTGGCAAACGGAAACGGTGCATAAAGGCCCGACGCGTGAATCGACACGACGCGGGCGCGCCTCGTCTCGCCGCCGACATCAATCGACAACCCGGCATGCGCCACACAGCCCAGGTGCTCGTCGCCCGACAAGAAGACGACGTTTTTGATTTCTTTTTCCGCGATGAAACCGAGCATGGCTTCAAAATTGCCCGGGTAGCCCTCCCACGCATCGCTGCGGGCGACATGGTCGATGTTCCGGTCAAGCGCGCCAAGCCGACGCGGCAATACGGCGGACGGCGACACGACGAACTTCACCAGGCCGGC
>JANOOO010000318.1:0-3614 GCA_031421375.1 Polaromonas sp. | reverse complement strand
ACCCTCGGGCGTGGTTGAAATCATGAGTCGCCAGAGCGAAGGCTACGCTTACGTGCGGCCCTGAACAGTACTGGCTCCCTCTTGCAAAAAGGCCCTTCCCAGGGCCTTTTTTTCTTTTTACTGGGTAGCGCTTTACCTTGCAGGGCTGCGCAGTACGATGACTGCTTCAGCCACAGTCAAAGCCACCGCCACTGGCACTGGCAAGCCGATTGAACAGCACCATGGAAATAGAACTCAAGTTGTTGGTGCCCCCGGCTGCGCTTGCGGCCCTCGGCGCCGACCCGCTGCTGAAAGGCGTCAAGGCCAAGCACAAAGCGCCCAAACGGCTCGACAACATCTACTTCGACACACCCGAGCGTGCACTGGCCCAGGCGCGCGTTGCGCTGCGGCTGCGCAAGGACGGTAGTCGCTGGTTGCAGACCGTCAAACGCGGCGGCACGGCGCAAGCCGGGCTGCATAGTCGCGAGGAAGTCGAATTTGCCGTGGCCGGCATGGCGCTTGAATGGAGAGTGCTGGCGGGCACACCGCTGGGCAAGATCATCGATCCGTACCGGGCGCAGCTCCAGCCGCAATTTCGCACGCGCTTCAGCCGTGAAGTCCGGCTGCTGACAGGCCGCTCGGGCGCGGAGATCGAGCTCGCCATTGATCATGGCGAAATCATCGCCGGCAAGCGCCGCGAGGCCTTGTGCGAGCTCGAACTCGAACTGAAAAGCGGTGCCGTTGACGACCTGTTCGAGCTGGCGCTGGAACTGGTCGCGCGCCACCCGCTGGTCGTGGACAACCGCAGCAAGGCCGAACGCGGCCATGCGCTGGCGCGGCAACAGCCACCCGGCCCGCCGGTCAAGGCCGCCGAGATGGCGCTGCCGTCCGATACCGATGCGCCGAGCCTGGCGCGGCAGGCGATCGAAAACTGCCTGGCGCAGTGGCAGGCCAACGAGCCCGGCTTTCTGGCCCAGCAGAATGAAGCCGCCTACGACAGCGAGTACCTGCACCAGCTCCGCGTCGCACTGCGCCGCCTGCGCGTGGCCTGCGACCCGCTGGCCCGCCTGGCTGGCTGGCATGCCGATGCGCTGGCCTCGATCAAGGGCCCGCTTCGCCAGCTCGGGCAGCAACTGGGTGAAGCGCGCGACTGGGACGTGTTCGCCTTGGAAACCTGGCCGGTTCTGCTGGCAGACATGCCAGGTGACGCGCTGCGGCTGGCGCTGCAGGAAGTGATCGATATCGAGCGTGCGCTCGCACACCGGCGCGCACAAGCGGCCCTGCACAGCCGGGGCGCGCAGCGCGTGCTGCTGCAACTGAGCCGTTGCCTCGCCGAACCCCCGAGCGCGACAGCGCCCCCGACGACCGAGGGCGAATCGCTGAACGACCAGCTGGACGCCTATGAGCGCAAGCTCAGGCACGGCCTGCCCGATCTCCACGAGCTGAAACCCGAGCCGCTGCACGAACTGCGGATCATCGCGAAAAAGCTGCGCTACCTGACCGAGTTCGCCGCCGGATTACATGAGCCCGAGGCAGTCCAGCGCTGGCTGAAATGGCTGAAAAAAGCGCAGGAGGTGCTGGGCGCGCGCAACGACCGCGCGACCGCCGAAGCGCGTATCGGGAGCCTGTGCCAAGCCATCGATCCGCTGCACGGAAAAGTCAAACGCGGCTTGCGGGCCAGCCTGCAAAAGCGCGCCCTGCCCGAACTCGACCTGCCACCGCTGCCCGCGCCCTACTGGCGCTGACAGGCTGCATTGAACCGGTCGCGCTCCTTATAATCGACCGCACGCGGGTGTAGTTCAATGGCAGAACGGCAGCTTCCCAAGCTTCATACGAGGGTTCGATTCCCTTCACCCGCTCCACAAGCTCGACACTGACCTTTCCATTGGCCCGCAGTCCTATGGCGCGCCGATGAGCTCGACGATTCGGATCACTGTCTAGTAACACTCGGCAGCATCGCCGGCAACATGTTGGGCCAGGTTCGGCGCAAAGCTGGCCTGGATCTTCTTTTTTGGCGATAGGCCGTCTCTGTGCGCTGTGCGGTGTTGCAGTTGGCGAGTAGAACTGCTCAACGCCCGCTGGCTCGCCCCGGTGCGTCCTGAATCACGGTCATCGGCGGATTGCGCATCTCGGTAATAACCGGCCCCGAGCCGGGCGCAGCGCCAATGCCTCGACGCGGCGTGTCAGCACTGGCAACACCGGCTTGATTGATGACCGTAAAGCCCGGCCGCATGTTGGCCGGCGGCTTGCGCACCACCGCCGCGCCGTTTGGCAGCACGGTGTGCTCCAGCTTCATGCCTTCGGCCGTTTGCGGGTCGGTAAACAAGGGGGCGACCGCCGATTGGCGCAACGGGTTGTAGCCGGCCTGGGTGGCCGGGCAGCCGGTGTTGCTGCCAAATACCAGGTGACTGCCCGGGAACACCTTGCTCAGCCGGCTGGTGTAGGGCGGTGTCATATCGACGGGCGGCACCATGGCGTAATAGACCACCGCATTGCTGCGGTCATAGACCGTGTAGCAAGCCAGTGCGTTCACGCATGGCAAGGCAAGACTCGCGAGCAACGCCAGTTTCATTTTCATAGCCATCACCTTTGCTGAAGCACATGCACAAAGAAAACCGTCACTCAACCGACAAAACCAAATCACAGCGACCAAATCACAGCGACCACGTTTCACTATGCATGCCAGTGCCGGGATGTCGCGTCAGCCAGGTCAGCGACCGGCTGTCAGCGCAGGCCGGAGCCGGGCAGCGGCGCAGTGCCGCAGCTATCAAATCAGCGTGACGCCAGTTTTGCTTTGCACTAGCTCGCGGCTCACGCCGGGTGCCAATTCCACCAGTTTGAGACCGGCAGGCGTGACATCCATCACGGCGAGGTCGGTGATGATGCGGTTCACCACGCCGACGCCAGTCAGCGGCAAAGTGCAGGCCGGCAAAATTTTGAGGTCTTCGGTGCCGTCTTTCTTGCGTGCGACGTGCTCCATCAGCACAATGACGCGCTTCACCCCAGCCACCAGATCCATCGCGCCGCCCATGCCTTTGACCATCTTGCCGGGGATCATCCAGTTGGCGAGGTCGCCCTTTTCGCTGACCTGCATTGCACCCAGAATCGACAGGTTGATCTTGCCACCGCGAATCATTGCAAAGCTCTCGTGGCTGCCGAAAATCGACGAGCCCTTGATCGTGGTGACAGTCTGCTTGCCGGCGTTGATCAGGTCGGCATCGACCTGGTCCTCGGTCGGGAACGGGCCGATGCCCAGCATGCCGTTTTCGCTCTGCAGCCACACTTCCTTGTCGCCAACAAAGTTGGCAACCAGGGTCGGGATGCCGATCCCCAGGTTCACGTAAAAGCCGTCTTCGAGCTCCTGTGCTGCGCGGGCGGCCATCTGGTCTTGGGTCCAAGGCATTTCATGCTCCTCGTAATGTGAGAGGACAGAGCTGAAGGTCTGTCCCCGGGGGATCTAGACTGTGAGAGTGCGCTTTTCGATGCGCTTTTCCGGATTGGCATTGAGCACGATGCGGTGCACATAGATGCCGGGCAGGTGGATGTCGTCCGGGGCCAGCTCGCCCACTTCGACGATCTTCTCCACTTCGACGATGCAGACCTTGCCGGCCATCGCGGCGGCCGGATTGAAGTTG
>JANOOO010000317.1:0-5918 GCA_031421375.1 Polaromonas sp. | reverse complement strand
TGCGGGCAAGGCCAGCGCGCTCAAGGCCCAATGTTGCCGCGCTAGCGCAGCCAGCGAGCGAATGTGCAGCGCAGCGGCGCTGGCTGCACGGCGGATAGCAGGAGTCATCGTTGCAGTTTACGGCGGCCATGAGAAGTTCTGCATCAACGCCCTGCGGTCTGCGCCTGCGCGGGCCTGGCTCTGCATAATCAGCCCATGAGCCAGGCCCCCAAGCGCATCGCCCTCGCTGAACATGCCGCCAGGCAGCTGACGCTGGCGCAAGCGGTCGAAACCAGCGATGTCGATGGCAAGCTGCTCAGTGTGGTCGAGCGCGATGCCATCGACGCGCAGGTCATGCAGTCGGCCCGGCCCGGCCTTGACGACACACCCGCCCACCTTGCATCGTTTTTGTGTACGCGTGCCGAACAGGTTCTGCGTGTGGTGGGCAAGCGCAGCCCCACGCTCGCGGCACTGGCCGAGGGTCGCTCAGGCGCACAGTGGCTGGCGGTGGCTGCGCCGATTGCCGCAGTGCTGGTCGGGGCCGCGACCGACCGCATCGCCAACCCGCACCGCGTGGACCTGCTTTCGCTGCCGCTGCTGGCGCTGCTCGGCTGGAACCTGGCGGTGTACGCCGCGCTGCTGGCGGGGTGGCTCTGGCGGCGGCCCGCACGCGCACCCGCTCACTCGCCCGCTCACGCACCCGCTCACCAGCGCGCTTCGCTATTGGGTGATCTCACGCGGCGATTTGCCGCCTGGCATCCGCGGTCGGGCGCCTTGCAGGCCAGCGTGACGGCGCTCTACACCCGCACCTGGTATGCCGCCACCTCGGCCCTGCAGGCCCAACGCGTGCGCAAGGTGCTGCACCTGGCCGCAGCGGGCTGGGCGCTCGGCGTGGTTCTGTCGCTCTTTACGCGGGGCCTGGTGGTGGAATACCGCGTTGGATGGGAGAGCACTTTTTTGAGTGTTGAACAGGTCCACGCCATCTTGCAGGTGTTGCTGCTGCCCGCGCTCAGCGTGTTTCCGTTTGAGCCGTTTTCAGTGTCAGACATCGCCGCGCTGCGCTTCAATGAAGTCAGCGCGAATGCCAGCGCAGCCGTCGCCGGTGCGCGCTGGGTGTATCTGTATGCCAGCCTGCTGGCGCTGGTGGTGATGGCCCCGCGCCTGCTGCTTGCGCTCGCCGCGCGCTGGCGTGAATCGCGACTGGCCCGGCGCGTCGTGCTTAACCTCGACATGCCCTACTACCGGCGCTTGCTCGCACTGGCCCACCCCACGCGCATTCAACTCGGCCTGCTGACGCAAAGCGACGACGACCATCAGGCGCTGGTTCGCGTGTTGTTGCCACGTGCCAGCGAGCGTGACGTGTACCTTGACGCCGCACCCGGGCCAGGGCTCACGCTCATTCGCACGCCCAACAACGAGACGCTGGGTGCCGTGCGCCTGGTTGCCGGTAGCCATAACGCGGCTACGCCCTTGCCTGCCTCACTGCCCTCACTGATCAAGCCGGCCTGGGCTGCGCAGGCGTTGGCCCGGTTTCGCCGCGAGCCTGTTCCCGCGCAAACGCAGCAAGTCGAGACGCACGCGCGGGCTGCGCCGAGCGATGCCGACGCGGCCCTGCACCTCGTGCGCAGCGCAGACGAGCTTCAGGCCACATTGCCGCAATTGCGTCAGCTGGCGCTGCCCGCTGTACTGCTGCTCAACACTGACAGCGACGCGGCTGGCACTCGCGCAGCCGAGCTGGCGCGTTGCCGCAGCGCAATCAATGCAGCGGGTATTCAGGCCGAGGTGCTGGACCTGGCCAGCGTGGCACGCTGCTGGGTGCAACAGCCGACTCTTTTCGATGCCATTGGCCGCAGCTTGGCCCCAGTGAAAAAAGAAGGTTTTGCACGACTCGCTGAGTTGCGCCGCCGCCGCAACCGCGAACGACTGGCGCTGTCGATGGAAGCCGTTGCCAACCAATTGCTTGAAGGCGCACGCGAAGTCGAGGCGGTGCGCGCTGCCCCGCCGTCGGTTACGCGGCTGATCAGATCGTCAGACCGCGAAGCCGACGCACTGGCCCGCAGGCAAGCCTCTGGCGCGCTGATTGAGCGCCTGCAAAGTGCGGCGCTGCACACCCAGGCCACGCTGCTGCGGCTGCATGGCCTGGACGACACACCCGGCACGCTACTGGACAGCAGCTTTACAGCCGGCTTCGAGCACAGCACGCCCGTCAACACCCGCGAAGCAGGCATGGCGGGTGCCGCCACAGGGGCAGCCACCGGCGCATCGGTTGATCTGATCACCGGCGGCTTGACGCTGGGCGCGGCAGCCGCACTCGGCGCGCTGGTCGGCGGCGGTGCCGCGCTGGCCGGCGCGGCCTGGAAGAACCGGTCCAGCCCGACCGGCGAAGCCACGGTGCAGCTCAGCGACGACATGCTGCATGCGCTGGTACAAATCGCGCTGCTGCGCTACCTGGACATCGTGCATGTAGAGGGCCGCGCCCTGCTGCCCGCAGCCACCGAAAAGCCAGCCCAATGGCCCGTTCACACAGCCGCCGTGGTCGCGCAGCACACCGCCAAACTGACTCGTTTTTGGGCTGGCGCACGCAACCCCGCCGCGCCGCACGCGGGCGAAGCACTTGCCCGCGAACTGGAGACCGTCATGCGCGAACTGTTTCACGCGCTCTACCCGGCTGCGCCGCAGGTGTGAGCGATGGCCCCAGCGACCGTCTGGCACCGCGCCGCATTGGCATTCGTTTTTCTCTGGTTTTTTGTCGGCGGCCTGGCGCATTTTGTTTTCACCGAGCTTGAGATGCGCATCGTGCCGCCATCTGTCCCGTGGCCGCGCGCCGCCGTTCTGGTCAGCGGTGCATTCCAGATTCTGGGTGCCATCGGCCTGCTGTGGCCACCAACGCGGCGTACAGCGGCGTGGGGCTTGTTTGCATTGACGCTGGCGGTGACGCCGGCCCATATCTACATGCTGCAAGAACCCGGTTTATTCCCATCGGTGCCGTATTGGGCGCTGGTGCTGCGCTTGCCGGTTCAGGCGATGCTTTTGGCGCTGATTGCGTGGCTGGCATTGCGACCATCCGATTCGCTCAGGAAGCAAGCATGATCGATTCGCTTCTCGATTCGCTTTTCGACTCGCTGACGCTGGCTCCGACACTGGTTTTCATCGGCATCATCGCGCTGCTGCTGCTGGTGATCTGGTCGATCAAACGCCACCGCAGCCCCAAGCTCAAGATCGAATGCGGCGCGTCTATCGGCGATTTGATTCCTTCGCTCGCGGGCTTGACGCTCGGCAGCACCGTAGCGGGAAATTCAGTCGCGCTGCTTGAGAATGGCCACTTCTTCGATGAGTTGATCGCCGCCACCGGATCGAAAAAGATCGGCAAAGGCGAGCGCGAGCTGATGGAAGCGGCCGGCTGCAAGGTGGTTTTCTTCCACAAGAAAAGCATCTACAACATCGGCGTGATGAACGAGCGTGACCACCGCAAGCTCGTCGTCATCGACGGCCGCGAAGCCTTCGTCGGCGGCCATTGCGTGGTCGATACGTGGCTCGGCAACGCCGAAGATGGCCAGCACTATGCCGACCTCAGCGTGCGGCTGCGCGGCCCCATCGTGCATAGCGTGCAGGCCGTCTTCAGCGAGAACTGGGGCTGGCAAACTGGCGAGCTGTTTTTGGGCGACGCGGTGTTTCCGGGCACTCGCCCCAGCGGGCGAGGTGACGATTCACGCGGCCTAAGCCAAGCCCGAAGGCTCGGCCCCGGCTGTGAAGATCCTTCACCACACGGTGATCTGCGTCGCCAAAAAACGCATCTGGATTCAAAACCCCTACTTCATCCCCGAGCCCGAAGCCATCGACGCGCTGGGCGAGGCGGTCAAGCGCGGCGTCGATGTGCGCGTGATGATGCCTTCGACCAGCGGCTCCGACAACCCGATGGTGCAGCACGCCGGCCACCGCAATTTTGAAAAGCTGCTCAAGTGCGGCGTGCGATTGTTCGAGTACCCGCACACGCTTTTGCATCAGAAGGTCATGACCATCGACGGCGTGTGGAGCGCGATCGGGTCGAGCAATTTCGACGACCGCTCGTTCGACACCAACGACGAGATCACGCTGGGCATTCACGACGCCGGCCTGGCCGCGCAGCTCAATGCGGTGTTTGAAAAGTACGCGCCACGCTGCAAGGAGATTGAACTGAAGACCTGGCAGCAGCGCGGCTTGTGGCACAAGTTCAAGGACAACGCGTTTTATGTGATCAACGAGGTGCTGTGAGGCATTGATGGGCGTGGGCTGGCCGCTGCGCCTGGTGCCGATCTGCCGCTATGGACGAGAGAGAAATACGGATCTAAGCCAGGCTACACGGGCGCAAGCAGCTACGTTTTTCATAGCGATTACAGGCCGCTTGCAGCGAGACAGCCAAGCAATCAGGCAGTCGAAGGCAGCGCCTTGTTACCGGGCTTGCGAACTGTTCAAAAACTGCTCCAGCGAGCGCAGGCCCTGGCCCAGCACGTTGTCGGAATCGTCGGGCACATTGCCATCGGGCGTCAGCTGGTTCACCACTTCGGGAAGAATCTGCGCCATGCTTGAGGACACCTCGCTTTCGTCCACGCCGAGTTGCTGCGACAGGCGCGACAGCTCTTCCGTGCCAACGATGTCGCCCATGGCTTCGGGCGGCAAATCCTCGTTCGGTCCGGTCGAGACCCACGAAGCCGCCTGCTGGCTGTAACCCTTTTGCCGAACCCGGCCGAGCACCCCGCCCAGGCCGCCGTTGCGCTGAACCCATTGCATCGCAAACGGCAACAGCATCGCCATCAGCGCGCCGCCTTTGCCACTGGAGGCCGAGCCTCTGCCGCCTAGCCCGCCCAAGCCAGCGAGCCCGCCCAGCCCCCCAAGCCCACCCGGCGATGCCTGCCCGCCGCGACCCAGCATCCCGCCGAGCAGGTCGCCGAGCCCGCCCGCAGGCGCGCCACCCGGGCTGTGCCCGCCCGTGCGGGCCTGCCCGAACAAGCCGCCCAATATCTGTCCGAAATCGTTGGCCATAACAGGCTCCGGTGGTGGTTAAGGGTGCTAATTTAACGTTGAATTCACACTGAACAAGCCGGCGACCGCTACAACGCGGCGACAGAGCTGCGTGCGAAACAATGCGGGCCTGCTGCTTCAAGCTAGCCCCCGTGATACCCCTCAAGAACCTTGTCCACAGGCTTCTCTGGGTCAATTGTCGAATCATTGGTTCGCCTGGGTGAATCAAGCTTGCGGCTCTCCTGCTCAATCTTCTCAAGCCTGGCTTTCACGTCGACCGGCGGCTCGATACCGGCATCGTTCAAATTTGACATGACTGTCTCCTATTCACGGGCTGAGGGATTTCAGCTTAGGCGGTCGCCCGGCACGGCGAATCAGCCAACGGGCCTCTTCAGGGTAGGACCAGAGGAAGGCCACGACAGATCCAGTCCAGAGAGCGCGAACCCTCAGGGCTCCAGCGTTGCGACGACCTGCAATGTGCCAACGGCTGTCAGTCGTACGACCACACCCTCTGCCGATGCGGCCCCGACGCCGGTCAGCGCGGTTATGTTGACCTGGTGCGTCACCACGACCAGCGCACCGGGCCCGCGCCAGCGCGCGAGCACCGCGCGCGCCTGCGCGGTTTGGGTGTCACGCGCCGGAGAGCCCTGCTGAAAAAACGAATTGAAAGCCGGCTCGTCGCGCACCTGGCTGCCAAATGCCAGCCGCGCCGTCTCGCGCGTGCGGCACCACTGCGATGTGAGCACGGCACCAACCTCGATGTTGCGGCTGCGAAACTGCTCGCCCAGTCGCCGCGCCTCGCCCCGGCCACGGTCGTCCAGGTTGCGCTGCGTGACGCAGTCTTCCAGTTTGAAGCCGGGCGGGTCACCGGCGCCTGGTGCCGTTGCATGGCGGAACAGCACGATGGCGCCCGGTTTCGCCAGTTCGGCCCAGGCATCGGC
>JANOOO010000316.1:0-4608 GCA_031421375.1 Polaromonas sp. | reverse complement strand
AGCGCTCGCGCGCCAGCGCCGCACCCAGGCCCAGCGCCTGCAGTTTTTTCATCGCGATGGCCCGGTCCATCGGTGCCATGCCGCAGTTGGTGCAGGGCAGCAGCCGGTTTTTAGGAACGTACTGCAAAGCCTTGCCGATGGTCTCGGCAATCTGCTCGGGTGTCTCGACCACGTCGCTCGCCACGTCGATCACGCCGACCATCACGTCTTTGCCTTCAAGCAGTGCCATCAGGTGCGGCGGCACATGCGAGTGATAGCACTCCAGGCTGACCTGTTTGATGCTGCTTTTGGCGAGCGCCGGCAAAATCTGCTCGTACTGCCGCCACTCTTCGCCCAGCGTTTTCTTCCAGTCGTCATTGGCCTTGATGCCGTAGCCATAGCAGATGTGAACGGCCGTCGTACACGTCAGGCCCTGCGCGGCGCGCTCAAGCGCCTTCACGCCCCAGTCGGCCGCGTCTTTCATGTACACGTTGAAGGCCGGCTCGTCGAACTGGATGATGTCCACGCCGTCGGCCTGCAGCGCCAGCGCTTCCTGGTTCAGCAGCTCGGCAAAGGCCATCGCGAGCTTCACGCGGTCGCCGTAGAACTGGTCACTCACGGTATCGACAATCGTCATCGGGCCGGGCAGCGTGAACTTGATTTTCTTTTTCGTGTGCGCGCGCAGCAGCTGCGCTTCGGCGGCGTGGACACGGCCCTTGAGCTTCAACGCGGACACGACCTGCGGCACCATCGCGTCGTAGCGGTTGTCCCTGATGCCCATCTTGACCTTGTGCTCGAAGTCGATGCCCTCGACCTGCTCCAGAAAGCCATGAACGAAGTGCTGGCGCGACTGCTCGCCGTCGCCGATCACGTCAAGGCCCGCGTCTTCCTGCGCCTTGATCCACAGCAGCGTGGCATCAAGCTTGGCCTGCTTCAGTTCTTCGCCTTCGGCCTTCCACTGCGGCCAGAGCTTGTTGGTTTCTGACAGCCAGGCGGGCTTGGGCAGGCTGCCGGCGATGGCGGTGTTGAAGAGCTGGGTCATGGGGAAGTCTCCTGATTGTGTAGAGGGGCGTTTGGCAGAGCGCTGTTTTTACCCTAAAAAAATTCGTCCGCCAGCAACTCGTAAGAGCGCCGCTGCACGGCTGCGTCATGCACCCAGGTGATGACGACCAGTTCATCGACTTCATATCGCGCGGCCAGCGCGCGCAGCTTGTCTGCCACCTGCGCGCCACTGCCGACCAGCGCTGTGCTGCGCAGTTGCTCAAGCTCAAACTCATCGGCGACGGTCATCGCCCGCAGCGCCACTTCGTCCGGCGAGCTTATCGGCCCCAGCGCGCCGCGATTGCGGTCGAGCTTCCAGCGCGCCCGACTGGAGAACTGCCGCCACGCCTCGGCCTCGGTATCAGCCGCCAGCGCCCACACGCAGAGCACCGCCTGCGGCTTGGGATGCAGCGGGCTGGGCCGGTACAGCTCGCGATACAGCGCCAGGGCTTCGCTCGCGCCCTGCCCGTCAGTGATGAACCAGGCGAAGGCATACGGCAGGCCATAGTGCGCGGCGAGCTGCGCGCCGTAGTCTGAGCTGCCCAGAATCCAGACCGTGGGGTGAGTCGGCCCCATCGGGTTGGCCGTGACGCCGTGGCCCGGGTGGCCAACGGGCAAATCGACGCTAGAGACCCAAGCTTGCAGCTCGCGCACCTGCACCGGAAAGTCGTCGGCCGACTGCTGCGGGTTGCTGTTCAACAAACGGGCGGTTTTGAAGTCGGAGCCCGGCGCTCGGCCGACGCCCAAGTCGATGCGACCAGGCGCCAGCGCCTCCAGCACGCGAAACTGCTCGGCCACCTTCAGCGCCGAATAGTGCGGCAGCATGACCCCCGCACTGCCGATTCGGATGCGCCTGGTGGTCGCGGCAATCGCCGCCATCAGCACCTCGGGCGCGGAGCCAACGATGCTCGGGTGGCTATGGTGTTCGCTGACCCAGAAGCGGTGGTAGCCGAGCGCTTCGCAATGTTGCGCCAGTGCCAGCGTCTGGCGGATTGAAGTGTCTTGTGTGGTGCCGGAGACGGCAACCGATTGGTCAAGAACGGAGAGCTTGATTTGGGGCATCGGCAAACTATAGGCCAGCCTCCTTCACCCGACTGACGAGGTGAAAGGCTGTTCCAATGTCGGGTTGTCCACATCACGCAAGTCTTCACCCCATGGCACTCAAAGCGACCATCTACAAAGCGCACATCCAGCTCACCGACATGGACCGCAGCGTCTATGCCGACCACAGCGTGATCATTGCGCGCCACCCCTCGGAAGCCGACGAGCGCATGATGATCCGCCTGCTGGCCTACGCACTTTATGTGCCGGCCAGTGACCAGAAAGGCACGCTCGAATTCGCCAAAGACCTGTGGGATGTCGATGAGCCCGCGCTCTGGCACAAGGACTACACCGAAGCGATTGAGCACTGGATTGACGTCGGCCAGCCCGACGAAAAACGCCTGATGCGCGCAGCCGGCAAGGCCGGGCGCGTTACCGTGCTGGGCTTTGCCAACAGCACGCCAGTCTGGTGGAAGGCCATCGAAAGCAAGCTGACGCGCGCCGCCAACCTCACGGTCTGGCAGATCGAAGCCGCGCAAAGCCAGGCGCTCGCGGCGCTGGCCGAGCGCAGCATGCAACTGCAGGTGACGGTGCAGGACGGAACGGTGTGGATGAGCACGGCCTTGGGCGCGGTGGAGATCACGCCGAAGCGGCTGACCGCTGCGGCTTGATCAGCCGCGCTGCTGTTGCTATTATTTCAGGAGCTTCTTGCGCCCGCTGGCGCTGGGTTTCAAGCACTTTTTAATTAAAGTTTGAGGCATGCACTGCGGTGCAGCCGCTCTAAACCGGTTCCAGCCCGCAATGCGGCAGCGCGGGCAAATCAACGCGAATCGCATCGCCTGCGCTCACGCTGCCACCCTCAAGCACGATGGCCATCACGCCAGACTTGCGCACCAGCCGGTCTGCGCTGTCCCGCCTCAGCACGGCCGCCATCAAGCCGCTTTGAAACCGGTCAATCTGGCTGCACGGGTTGCGCAAGCCCGTGAGCTGCACCACGGCAGCGCTACCCAGGTGAAGGCGCGTGCCCACCGGCAGACCCAGCAAATCGATCCCCCGCGTGGTGACGTTCTCGCCAAGGTCGCCGGGCCACACGGCAAAGCCGCTTGTCATCAGCTCATCGAACAGCTCGACGTGCAGCAAATGAACTTGCCGCAAATTGAGCTTGCTGGCATCACGCGCAGCGTGGGAGCGGTGCTTGACGGTGACGCCGGCATGCGCATCGCCCTGCACGCCGAAGCCTTCGACGAGCTGCAGCGTGGCCTCAGTAAATTTGCTGAAGCTGTGCAGCCCGCTGCGGTGCAACGCCGCCACCACTGCGCTCTCAAAAGGCGGCATCACCCGGCGCGCGCCGCCTCGGCCAGCCGCTCGGCGCAGGCGCGAACGTGGTCGGCATCACGCGCCTCGACCATCACGCGCAGCAGTGGCTCGGTGCCGCTGGCGCGAATCAGCACGCGGCCGGTGTCGCCCAGCTCGGCCTGCACTTGCGCCACTTCAAGCGACAGCCGGGCGTTGTCTTTCCAGTTCTGGCCGGGCTGCAGCCGCACGTTGACCAGCGTCTGCGGGAATAGCTGCACATCGGCCAGCAGCTCGGCCAGCGACTTGCCGCTGCGCACGCAAGCCTGCAGCACCTGCAGCGCACTGATGATGCCGTCGCCCGTGGTGTGCTTGTCCAGCGCCAGCAAATGCCCCGAGCCTTCGCCGCCAAGCAGCCAGCCGCGCTTTTCCAGCTCTTCGAGCACATAGCGGTCACCGACCTGCGCACGAACGAAGTCCACGCCTTTGGCCTTCAAAGCCAGCTCGACCGCGAGATTGGTCATCAGCGTGCCGACGGCCCCCGGCACCTTTTCGCCCCGCGCCAGCCGCTCGTTGACCATCAGCCACAGCACCTCGTCGCCGCTGAACAGCCGGCCCGAGCCATCGACGATTTGCAGCCGGTCAGCGTCGCCGTCAAGTGCAATGCCGAAATCAGCGTTGTGCGCCTTGACTGCTTCGATCAGCGCCTGCGGGTGCGTTGCGCCAACGTTTTGATTGATGTTGAGCCCGTCGGGCGCGCAGCCAATGGCGACGACCTCAGCGCCCAGTTCATGAAACACCTTGGGCGCGATCTGATACGCCGCGCCGTGCGCCGCATCGACGACGATGCGCACGCCCTTGAGCGTCAGGTCGTTGGCGAAAGTGCTTTTGCAAAACTCGATGTAGCGGCCCGCTGCGTCGTCCAGGCGGCGCGCTTTGCCCAGCTGCGCCGACTCGGCCCACTTGGGCGGAAGTTCCAGCGCAGCCTCTACCGCGTGCTCCCATTCGTCGCCGAGCTTTTTGCCGCGTGCGCTGAAAAACTTGATGCCGTTGTCGGCAAACGCGTTGTGGCTGGCGCTGATAACCACCCCCAGGCTGGCACGCTGCGCCCGCGTCAGGTAGGCCACGCCCGGGGTGGGCAAAGGGCCGAGCAGCACCACATCGACGCCGGCCGAGTTAAAGCCCGACTCCAGTGCGCTTTCCAGCATGTAGCCGGAGATGCGCGTGTCTTTGCCGATCAGCACGGTCGGGCGC
>JANOOO010000315.1:0-2930 GCA_031421375.1 Polaromonas sp. | reverse complement strand
GTCCCAAGCACCGCCGCCGGTACACATTGAAATCGCCACGAACAGGCCAGTCACGATGGTGCCCATCAGCATGCCGCCCAAGGCTTTCGGCCCGAGTAGCAAGCCAACCAGTATCGGCACCACGACCGGCAGCAGGCTCGGAATGATCATTTCCTTGATCGCCGATGTCGTCAGCATATCGACGGCAGCGCTGTAGTCGGGTTTGCGTTTGCCGGCCATGATCTGACCGTCGGAGAACTGGCGGCGTACCTCGACAACCACCGAGCCCGCAGCGCGGCCAACGGCCTCCATCGCCATCGCGCCGAACAGGTAAGGAATCAGCCCGCCGATGAACAGCCCGACGATCACCATCGGATCGCTCAAATCGAAGCTGATGGCGCGGCCATAACTCTCCAGCTTGTGCGTGTAGTCAGCAAACAGCACCAGCGCTGCGAGCCCCGCCGAGCCGATGGCATAGCCTTTGGTGACCGCCTTGGTGGTGTTGCCCACCGCGTCGAGCGGGTCCGTTACGGCACGCACTTCGGGCGGCATGTTGGCCATCTCGGCAATGCCGCCAGCGTTGTCGGTGATGGGCCCGTAAGCGTCGAGCGCCACCACGATGCCGGCCATGCTGAGCATGGAAGTCGCAGCAATCGCAATGCCGTAGAGGCCAGCGAGCTTGTACGAGGTCAGGATGGCGATGCAGACGAACACCACGGGCCAGGCCGTTGAACGCATTGACACGCCCAGGCCGGCAATGATGTTGGTGCCGTGCCCGGTGGTCGAAGCCTGGGCAATGTGCTGCACCGGCTTATATTGCGTGCCGGTGTAGTACTCGGTGACCCAGACCAGCGCAGCCGTCAAAACAAGACCGACGGCGCAGGCACCGAAGAGCTTCATCTGGCTGCCCGACGCGGCAACGGCGTTGTCGGGAATGATCCACATCGTGACGAAGTAAAACGCAATCAAGGACAAAATACCGGCGACGGCCAGGCCCTTGTAGAGCGCGGGCATCACGTTCGTCATGCCAGGCGAGGCCTTGACGAAGAAGCAGCCGATGATCGACGCGACGATGGACACGGCACCGAGTGCCAGCGGGTACAGCACGGCGTTGACCGGCGCGGCTCCGATCAGCAGCGCGCCCAGCACCATCGTCGCGATCAGCGTCACGGCATAGGTCTCGAACAGGTCGGCGGCCATGCCGGCACAGTCGCCGACGTTGTCGCCGACGTTGTCGGCAATCACCGCCGGATTGCGCGGGTCGTCTTCCGGTATGCCGACTTCAACCTTGCCGACCAGATCAGCCCCGACGTCGGCACCCTTGGTGAAGATGCCGCCGCCAAGCCGGGCGAAGATGGAGATCAGCGATGAGCCGAAGGCAAAGCCGATCAATGGATTGAGCAGATCGGCGAGCTTTTTGTCGGGCGTGAGGTTGCCGTTGCCGACCAGAAACCAGTAAAACCCGGCAACGCCGAGCAGGCCCAGGCCAACGACCAGCATGCCCGTAATCGCACCGCCGCGAAAGGCCACGTCAAGCGCCGGGCCGATGCCGCGTGTGGCGGCCTGCGCGGTGCGCACATTGGCGCGCACCGACACATTCATGCCGATGAAGCCGCAGGCCCCCGACAGGAAAGCGCCGATGACGAAGCCGATGGCCGTTTTGCCGTCGAGAAAAATGCCGATCAGCGCGGCCAGGATGACGCCGACGATGGCGATGGTTTTGTATTGACGTGCCAGATAGGCAGCGGCCCCGGTCTGGATGGCGGCTGCGATCTCCTGCATGCGCGGGTTGCCCGCGTCCTGCGAAAGAATCCAGCTGCGTGCCCAGACACCATAAGCCACGGCAATCAAGCCGCAGACAAGCGCCAGAATCAGCGCTGCGTTACCAGTCATAAATGCTCCTCGGTGATTTCGCTTGGAGGGGGTGCAACGCCCGGATGGTCTGCCACCCCCGCTGCGTTGCTTCCTCGTTGCTCACCTTTCAGGGTCGCAAGGTCGATTGGCCAACGCTGGGAATTTAACTCCAAAACGTGACAATTTCACGAAAGCCACTGCATCGATCGTTAAAATGCGGGTTAATCCCAAGCAGATGATGCGGCCCACGCTGCGTGCTTATTTCGTGCTTGCTGCGTGCTGTCCAGCCATCGCTTGACAGCACGTCATCCTCTTTTCTTCATCCTTCCAACTCAAAAACCATGTCCCTAGATAAAGTCACCGCTGGCAAAAATATTCCCGAATCTTTCAACGTCATCATCGAAATCCCGATGAATGCTGACCCCGTGAAATACGAGGTGGACAAGGAGTCCGGCGCGATTTTTGTTGATCGTTTCATGAGCACGTCGATGCATTACCCGACCAACTACGGCTATGTGCCGCGCACCATCAGCGGCGACGGCGATCCGGTTGATGTGCTGGTGATCACGCCGGTTCCCTTGCTGCCCGGTGTGGTGGTGACTTGCAGGCCCATCGGCATTTTGAAGATGGAGGACGAGGCCGGGCAAGACGGCAAGGTGCTGGCCGTGCCCATCGACAAGAAATGCTCGCTCTACACGCAGTGGCAAAGGCCTGAAGACATGAACCCGCTGCGGCTCAAGACCATCTCACACTTCTTTGAGCATTACAAAGATTTGGAAGAGGGCAAGTGGGTCAAGGTTCTGGGCTGGGAAGGCCCGGACGCAGCGAAGAAGGAAATCATCGACGGCATGGCTAACTATGAGGCGGCCAAAAGCGCTTGAGCGCGCCTTGACGCCAAATTCAGCTTTGTTCGACAAAGCTGATCAAGCCGGTGACCGGCAATAAAAAAAGCGCCATTGAGGCGCTTTTTTTTATGCGAGTTCGACCAAAGATCCAATCTTAACAGGCGCAAGAAGGTATAAAAAACGTAGCGACTGGTAATTACTTCATGTGTACTCACGGCGGCGCGATCACTGTCATTGAGCTGCTCCCTTTCA
>JANOOO010000314.1:0-2498 GCA_031421375.1 Polaromonas sp. | reverse complement strand
TGCGCGGCGAATACGACGGCATTGCCAGCATGGACGACCTGATCGCGTTCTACAAATTGCTGCCCAATATGAACAAGCAGTTCAGCGTGATGCGCGGCATCTCGCACGCCAGCTTCCAGCAGAAAAATTACATGTTGGTCTATCAAATCCTGCACAGCTTTTTCACCCTGCCCGAGCCGACATACAAAGGTTGAGCCTCATGAAACTCATCACACAATCGGTTGTCGCCGCAGCTTTGATTGCCTGTGGGATGGGCGCGGCACTGGCGCAGAGCGGCTACCCGAACAAGTCAGTCAAATTGATCGTTCCCTTCGCCCCAGGCGGCTTCACCGACGTGGTGGCGCGCATCCTGGGGCAGAAACTCTCCACCACGCTCGGCCAGCAGTTCGTCATCGAAAACAAAGCCGGTGCCGGCTCGATCATCGGCACCGACTTCGTCGCCAAGTCGGCACCCGACGGCTACACGCTGGTGATGGTCTCGACCACGCACGTCATCAGCCCGTGGATCTATAAAACCGTTCCCTACGACCCGATCAAGAGTTTCAGCGTTGTCTCCAAGCTGGTCGATTCGCCTTATGTGTTGCTGGTCAACCCCAAGGTGCCGGCCAAAGATGTCAAAGAGTTCATCGCGCTGGCCAAGGCCGCACCCGACACGATTCACTACGCGTCGTCTGGCAACGGCAGCGCGCAGCATTTGATGGGCGGACTGTTTGTGTCGATGACCGGAGCCAAGCTCAAGCATGTTCCGTACAAGGGCAGCGGCGGCGCGGCGACCGACCTTGTTGCAGGCGTGGTCGAGAGCAGTTTTGCCGGCGTGCCAAACGCACTGGCGCAGGTGCCGCAGGGCCGACTCAGGGCGCTGGCCGTGACGACGGCCAAGCGCATTCCGCAATTGCCCGATGTGCCGACGATGCAGGAAGCCGGCGTGCCGGGTTATGCCGCTTCGGTCTGGCTGGCGCTGCTGGCCCCGTTTGGTACGCCGCCCGAGATCGTCAATAAGCTCAACAGCGAGATCGGCAAGCTGATGGCATCGGAAGACACCAAAAAAGCGCTGTTTGACGTCGGCGTCGAGGTCTCGCATTCCACGCCCGAGGCCATGTCGGCCTACATGGTTCAGGAGCTCGACCGCTGGGGCAAGGTCGTCAAGGATACCGGAATCAAGCTGGAGTAAATCGCCTCATCCGGTTATTCCGGTTCTTCAGATTCTTCAAGACAAAAAAAAGCCGCTGCTCCCTTTTCGGGGCAGCGGCTTTTTCATGCGGCGGGCAGAACGGGTCTGCGACGGATGACTTTAATCGCGCTCAGACTTGGCAAACTTGCCCGGCTTTTTCGCGGCATCACGCGGCACGAACACCTTGCCGGCCGGCTTGGCGAACGCGGGCTTGCGATTGGCGAAATCGGGGCGCGGTGCGAAGCCTTCGTTACGCGGCGCAAAGCCGCCCTCGTTACTACGCGGCGCGAAACTGCGCTCTTCGCGCGGGGCAAAACTGTTGCTGCCAGCAAAACCACGGTCGTCCTGACGGCGTGGACCGGCGTCGTTGAAGCCGCTGCGATTGGCGTAGGAGTTGCCTTGCGGTGCCGGGCGACCCTGGAAGGAGCCGCTGCGCTCGTCGCGCTGCGCGCCGAAGCCGCCGGTCGCAGGCTTGCGCCCGGCAAAACTGCCACCGCCGCCACCACCGAAGCTGCGGCCCCCGCCACGGTCATCACGACCGCCGCCGAAATTGCCACGCGGGCGATCCGACGTTGGCGCAAAGCGCTGCTGCGGCTCCAAACCGGCAATCACGCTGGCTTTGATGTTTTGCTGCGAGTAGTGCTCGATGTCCTGAATCTTGCGGCGGTCACGGAACTCGGCAATCGTGATGGCCTGACCTTCGCGGCCGGCACGGCCGGTGCGGCCGATGCGGTGAACGTAGTCTTCAGCTTTCATCGGCAGGCCGTAGTTGATGACGTGTGTGATGGTGGGAACGTCAAGACCCCGCGCCGCCACATCGGTCGCCACCAGAATCTGCACGCGACCGTCGCGGAAAGCCATCAGGCGGCGATTGCGCAGGCCCTGGCCCAGCGCGCCGTGCAGCGCCACGGCGCTGAAGCCGTCCTGCACCAAATCATTAGCCAGCCCGTCGCATTCAACCTGTGTGCAGGCAAACACGATTGATTGATTGATGGTCGTGTCGCGCAGCAGGTGGTCGAGCAGCTTGCGCTTGTGCGTCTGGTTGTCGGCCCACAGCAGCGACTGCGTGATCAACGCATGCTTTTCGTGCGGCGAGTCGATCTCGACACGCTGCGGCTGGCGCATCACGCGCGTGGCCAGTTGCATGATGCGCGGCGCAAAAGTGGCGCTGAACATCATGGTCTGCTTGCGCTCGATGGTGAGCTGGTTGACTTCGGTCAGGTCGTCGGCAAAGCCGAGGTCGAGCATGCGGTCGGCCTCATCGACGACGAGAAACTGCACCTGGTCGAGCTTGATCTGCATGCTGCGCTGCAAGTCGAGCAGACGG
>JANOOO010000313.1:0-2004 GCA_031421375.1 Polaromonas sp. | reverse complement strand
GTGAGTTGTGAGCTGATCTACGTTTTTGCCGACCCCAGAACGCAAACCTCTCGCCCGGTCCCGGCCGCGTTGCGCACTCTGCTCACGGACTACGAAGCCGGCGGTGGCGCGGTGCGCGTGGATACCGGCGACTGGACTGATGTCGGAGAGCGCAGCATGCGCCTGCGCAGCGCCGTGTTTGCGCAGGAGCAGGGCTTGGCAGCGGAGCGGATGGGTGACGCCGGGGACGCTATTGCGGTTCATGCGTTGGCCATCAATGGCATCGGGCAGGCTGTGGCCTGTGGGCGGCTGTTAGAGCGCGCCGAGGGGGTGGGCCAGATTGGGCGGGTTGCGGTTCACCGGGCGCTGCGCGGCACCGGCATCGGGTTGGCTGTGATGCAGGCACTGGAAGGCCGTGCCCGTGAGCGCGGTTTGAAAGAAATCATGCTGCACGCGCAGTGCAGTGGCGAAGGCTTCTATCAACGTGCAGGCTACGCGCCCTGCGGTGAGGGTTTTGAAGAGGCGGGGCTGGCGCACATCGAATTTCGCAAATTGCTTTGAGCAATTAAAGCGCCGGGGCAGCTGTCGGCCAGGCCAGGGTTTCGCTATGCAGCACCCACGCCGGCGTCGGTTTCAAGGCGCTCGACGCTGTGCCGCGCCGGTGCTGACGTTCCTCAATCAAGACCTTCGCCATGCCCGCCTGGCCCTCGGCAGGGGGCAGTAGCTCGACTGTCAGCAAGGTACTGCTGACAGTCCCGTAAGCGCCGTCAGAAAAATCAACGAAGGCGCTCGACAGCGCCTGCTCCCGCGCCAGCGGCAGGCCGGTTTGGGGCAAACGCTCGGCGGCGGGGCGTTCGCCGCTGGCCAATGCGTCCCACAACACGCCCTCCAGAGCAGCCCGTGGCGCAGGCTCGCCGCGCAGTTGCAGCGCATCGGCCAGCGCCCTTTTGAGCTCCATCGTTTTGGGCCAGGGCGTGTCCAGCGCGGCGTTTGACAGCCCATACACCCCGGCGGGCAGAGCCTGAACTTGCAGACCGTCATGCGCAGCCCGGTTCGTCACCCAGTGCCACGCACCGAGCTGAAAGTCGCCGATGACGAGATTGAATCCCGCAAAGTCAGCGTCGTCGGCTCGCAGGGTGGAGACAAAACCGTCAGCATCTGCCGTCGATTCAAGCCAGCGCGTGACCAGTTCGCCCCGTGAGCGCGGCGCGTCCGGTGCGTTCAATTCGCGCACATTGGTCAAAAATGCCACGCGCCCCTGCGGCGTGATGCCAAACCAGGCTCCGCCTGCTCGCAGGTCGCGGCCAGAGATAGTGTCTGCGCCTCCCGACGTACGCCAGCGCGCAAGCGGCGCGCTGGGCCGGACCAGGTACTCATCGCGGTTGGCCGCGACCACCAGCGGCCAGCGGGCCGAGCTGCGAATGGCGAAGGCGATCAGGCACATGGCAGGTCGTACACCAGCTCGCATCCGGCAAAGCGCGGAAAGCGCGAAAAGGGCGGCGCGTGCAGCTTGTTCATCATCGGGGCGGCCTGCTCTGGATGGCTTCAAATGTCTTCAAGCAGCGGGTAGGGCAGGGCTTGCAGCTGCAACGACGCACCGGTCGCGCTGCCCAGCGTCAGGGCACCAGCGCTAGCCGCCGCCGCAGCGGTTTGCATAGCCACAATGGCCGCGAAACCGCCAGCCGGGTCGGCTGCGCAGGCGGCGACCAGTCCGCAGGGCTGTTCGGCGTCAAGCGCGCTGAAAACCTCCTGACCAACGCTGGGCATGCCGGCCGTGCGCGCCAGATAAGCGCGCCGCTTGATGGTGCCGCGAAACTGGCTGCGCGCCACAATTTCCTGGCCGGGGTAGCAGCCCTTTTTGAAGTTGACGCCACCGACCGACTCGTAGTTCAGCATCTGCGGCACAAACGCCTCAAAAATCGGCTGGGTGATCATCGCGATGCCTGACTGCACCTCCAGCCACTGCCACAGTCCGCCTGGCAATGCGGGCACATCAGGCAAGGCGCTGCCTGCGGGCGCACACCA
>JANOOO010000312.1:0-3446 GCA_031421375.1 Polaromonas sp. | reverse complement strand
GCTGCACCCGCTGTGGTCCACGGCGCTGATGTACGGCCTCATCTTCACCACCTTGCTGGCTTTCAACCTGAGCAGCCTGCGCGCTTTTGCCAGCACCCCGCAGCTGTGGTTGCTGGCCTTCGCGGCGGGTCTGACCAACGTTGGTTTCAACTGGGCCGTAACGGTTGGCGACGTGGTGCGCGTGGTGCTGCTGTTCTACATGATGCCGGCCTGGTCGGTGCTGATCGCCTGGGTGATCCTCGGCGAGCGGCCAACTGCTGCGTCGCTGGCGCGGCTGGCTCTGGCCATGACGGGCGTGCTCATCGTGCTCAAAACCCCCGACTCACCCTGGCCCGTGCCGCAAGGGCTGATTGACTGGCTGGCGCTGGTTGGCGGCTTCAGTTTTGCGCTGACCAATACCTTGCTCAACAAGCTCGCTGCCGCGCCCAGTGGGGCGCGCATGCTGGCGATGTTCGGCGGCGGCGCAGCCATGGCGGGCGCCGCCGGGCTGTTTGGGGTGACGCAGCAAATCGTGACCGTGCCGCAGTTGAGTCTGGCGGTCTGGCCCATCGTGCTGGGGCTCGGCCTGGCGTTTTGCCTGAGCAACGCGGCGCTGCAATATGGCGCGGCGCGCTTGCCCGCCACCACCACGGCGCTGGTGATGCTGACCGAAATTTTGTTTGCCAGCGGCTCGGCAGCGCTGCTGGGCGCGGCCGAGTTCACGCCGCGCATTTTGATAGGCGGCGCGCTGATTGTGCTGGCCGCGTTGCTTGCGGCGCGCGCTCCGGGCTCGCACGCCGCGCCCGAATAGGGCTGACAAACGGCGCAGCGATCGCGGCACAGTGGCGCATCAAGGTGGTCAGGGGAACGACCCGTGAACCGCGCGCGGGCGATGCTGATGAAGACGCCGCCAAAGCCCCGTCTTTGGCGCAGCACCCAACTAGCGTAGGACGCTGGCGCAATTTGCCTTTGCCGGCCCGGTTTCGTTTTATAAATTGATGCAGCCCGGCGACATCCATCCAGCGGCATGGGCTGCCTTGACCATGCGCTCTTCGCCTGTTTCCAAAGCCAGCCTGCCGGCCAGCACATTGGCCGGCATGCGCCTGGTCATTGACGCACGCTTGCGCGAACTGTTGCCGCTGCCGCAGGGCACCTGCGACCGCGTTGGCATGGCCATGCACGCGGCCGCAATGGCCCCCAGCGGGCGGTGTCGGCCATTGTTGATGCTGCTGGCCGGACGCGGCCTCAGCAGCGAATCGCGCGCGCTACTTGATCTGGCCTGCGCGGTCGAGATGGTGCATGCCGCGTCACAGTTTCTCGATGACCTGCCCTGCATGGGGTATGCCCGTCAGCGCAGCAGCAACCCCGCCATTGATGCGCGCTTTGACCAGCGCGTAGCCATGTTGGCCGCGCTGGCGCTGCGCAGCGAGGCTTGCGCCGTCGTCGCCAGCGCGCCGGGCTTGCCTGGCTCCTTGCGGGCGAAATTAGTGCAGGTGCTGTGCGAGGCGTCGGACGCGCGCGCTCTGGTAGGCGGCCAGTCCCGCGACCTGCCGAACGGCAAGTCAACCCGCCCGGCCAGCCACCTTGCCAGCCATATTGGCGGCCACATCGTCAACGCTAGCGCCCGTCATACCGCCAGCATCAGCGAGCAGCAAACCGGCGCGCTGTTTGCGGCTGCCATGGAGATGGCCGCGCTAGCCGCCCGGGTGCCGAACGCCGCGCGCCGCGCGCTGGGCGAGGCAGCCCGCGAGCTGGGCTGCGCCGTTGAGCTGCGGGGCGACCTGCAGGAAGCCTGCGACGAGCTGGCGGAGCGCATGATGGACAGGCACCCGGACAAGGGCAAATCGACTTTCGGAGCGCAGCTCGGTCGCGATGCGGTGCAACGCCGGCTCGACACCCACCTGGCGCAGGCCAGCGGGCATTTGCGCGAGGCGTTTGAATACAACGCGGGCCTGAATGGGGTTAACGGCGTGATCGGCCTGATGTTGGCGGCCATCGGTGAAGCCCCGCCAGACGCCGATGAGCCTGGCCTTCACATCACCCCGGCCCGGTATGCCCGAGCAACCGGGCAGGCCGTGGCGCTGGCGTTGGTGCGCTGAATAAGGGAGCGGCGAGCCTCAGCGGCTTTGGCGTCGAAGGGCAGAATTCGCCCTTCAAACAAGGGCATGATTTGCCGCGCTAAAGCCCGCTCCAGGTCAAGTCGGCGGCGGCCTGGCGGATGTGCTTGCACGCCAGCCAGCAGTTCGGCCAGACTGACTGCCGCAAGGTAGTGCGTGTCGCTCGCGGCCGCAAACGCTCATTCAAACCCATTAACAAACCGCTTCAACCTCAATAACAACGGGCGCAAACAGCTACGAAATCAATAGCGCATCGTCGAGCACTTCGACCCAGTGCCGCACCGGCGTGGTCGTGCCGCTTTGCAGATGCGTGATGCAGCCGATGTTGGCTGACACGATGGTTGAGGCTTGCAGGCTTTGCAGATTGCCGAGCTTCCTGTCGCGCAGCTCGGTTGCAATCGCCGGTTGCAGCACCGAGTACGTGCCGGCCGAGCCGCAGCACAGGTGCGCCTCGTTGCCAGCAGTGCGGATGTCAAAGCCAAGATCGGCCAGATGCTGCTCCACCCCGCCGCGCAATTGCTGGCCGTGCTGCAAGGTGCAGGGCGGGTGAAATGCGAGCCGGCCGGGCTGGGGCTTGACGCGGCCACGCAGGCTGCTCGTCAGGTCGGGCAGCAGCTCGCTTAAATCGCGCGTCAGGCTTGAGATGCGGGCGGCCCGCTCGGCGTAGGCCGGGTCGCCGCGCAGGGCGTGGCCGTAGTCCTTGACCATCACGCCGCAGCCCGAGGCGTTCATCACGATCGCCTCAACGCCCGCTTCAACATGCGGCCACCAGGCGTCAATGTTGGCGCGCATCTGCGCCTTGCCGCCCTCGTGGTCGTTCAGGTGGAACTTCACTGCGCCGCAGCAGCCCGCCTGGGCGGCGACCACGGTTTGAATGCCCGCCGCATCCAGCACGCGGGCCGTTGCCGCGTTGATGTTTGGTGCCATCGCTGGCTGCACGCAGCCTTCGAGCATCAGCACCTTGCGCGCATGCTGGCGCGTCGGCCAGACGCCGGCGTTTTGCCGCGCTGGCACCTTCTTTTTAAGCGCCGCCGGCAGCAAGCCGCGCACCGACTGGCCGAGCTTCATCGCCGGGGCAAACAGCGGCGACGGCAGGCCCTCCTTGAGCGCCCAGCGCAACGCCTTTTCGCCCGCCGGTCGCGGCACGCGCTCATCGACGATCTTGCGGCCGATATCGACCAGATGGCCGTATTGAACACCGCTCGGGCAGGTGGTTTCGCAGTTGCGGCAGGTCAGGCAGCGGTCCAGGTGAAGCTGGGTTTTGCGTGTCGGTGTCACGCCTTCGAGCACCTGTTTGATGAGGTAAATGCGGCCACGCGGGCCGTCGAGCTCGTCGCCGAGCAGCTGGTA
>JANOOO010000311.1:0-2252 GCA_031421375.1 Polaromonas sp. | reverse complement strand
TGGTGTTTGAATGCCTGGCCGAGCGCACGATTGCGCTGGCGCAACTGCGGCGCTTGCGCGACCCTGAACACGGCTACGACCCCTTGCTGCAGGCGCGCATGCGGGCCGTGCTGCCGGCCTGCGTGAGGCAGCGCACCACCGTCATCACCAACATGGGCGCGGCGAATCCGCTGGCAGCCGGGCAGGCGGTGTTGCAGGTCGCGCGCGAGCTGGGCTTGTCGCGGCTGCGCGTCGCGGTCATCACGGGCGACGACGTGCTGCCGTGGATGCGTGCTAACGATGTGCCGCTGATCGACTCCGGCCAAACCGTTCGCAGCCTGGGTGCCACGCTGATCTCGGCCAACGCCTACCTCGGTGCCGACGCGCTGCTGCCGGCCCTTGCGGCCGATGCCGATGTGGTGATCACCGGCCGCGTTGCCGACCCGGCGCTGTTCCTCGCGCCCTTGATGCATCACTTCGGCTGGCAGCAGGGCGACTGGCCGCGCATGGGGCAGGGCATCGCTGTCGGTCATCTGCTTGAATGCGCGGCGCAGGTCAGCGGCGGCTACCTGGCCGACCCAGGCTTTGTCGATGTGCCGGGTCTGCATCAAGTCGGCTTTCCGCTGGCTGAAGTAAACGCCGACGGCAGCGCCGTCATTACCAAACTCGCAGGCACGGGAGGGCGCGTGGACCGGCTCAGCTGCACCGCGCAACTGCTCTATGAGATCGACGACCCGGCGGGCTATCTGCAGCCCGATGTGATCGCCGATTTTTCGGGCGTTCGATTGAGCGAAGTGGGCCTGGACCGCGTGCAGGTCAGTGGCGCTGACGGACGGCCCCGGCCCGATCAATTGAAGGTCACGCTCGGCTACCGCGACGGCTTTATCGGCGAGGGCCAGATCTCGTACGCCGGCCCCGGCGCGCGGGCGCGTGGCGAGATGGCGCTGGCGATTCTGGAGCAGCGCTTGAAGCGGCGGGGGCTGGCCGCGCGAGAGCATCGAGCCGAGCTGATCGGCGTCAACGCCATGCACGGGCCGCTGCTGGGCACCGCGCATGAGCCTTATGAAGTGCGCGTGCGACTCGCCGTGCGCTGCGCCACGCAGGCCGAGGCCGAGATCGTCGGCCAGGAAGTCGAAGCGCTCTACCTCAACGGCCCGGCTGCGGGTGGTGGCGTGACGCAGTCGGTGCGTGAGGTGATTGCGGCGGCGTCGGCCTTGATTCCGCGTGCGGCGGTGTACACGCACTGCCAGATTCTGGAGTTGTGATGAGCCAGCAAAGAACACCCATGAAAATCCGCGACATCGCGTTGGCCCGATCCGGCGACAAAGGCAATCGAGCCACGCTCAGCGTGATTGCGCACGAGCTGGCTGACTACCCGCGACTTGAACGCGCGCTGAGCGCCGAGCGTGTGGCACTGCATTACGCAGGCGTGGTCAACGGCAGCGTGCAGCGCTACCTGCTGCCTGGCCTGGGCGCGGTGCATTTCGTCATGCACGATGCACTCGGCGGTGGCGTGACGCATTCGCTGGCGCTCGATGCGCACGGCAAGACATTAAGCTCGGCGATTCTGGACCTGTCTGTCGAAGATCATCTGCCCTAAACTCTTTTTACAAAACCCTTTTGGAGATCCTGATGCGCCTTGCCATTCGTTCAATTACTTCGGTGTTTGCCGCCTTGTTCGCTGCTGCCCTTTGCAACACCGCCGCACTGGCCCAACCTTACCCAAACAAACCCATCAAGGCCATCGTGCCCTTTGCCGCAGGCAGCGCCACCGACCAGATCGGCCGTGCCTTCGCGCAAAAAATGTCCGACACGCTCGGCCAGGTCATCGTGGTCGAGAACAGGGCCGGCGTCAACGGCATGCTGGGCGCGGATGCCGTCGCTAAAGCCGCACCCGACGGCTACACGATTTTGATCGGCACCAACAGCACCAACGCCGCGCTAAAAAGCCTGATGAAGACGCTGCCCTACAACCAGGACACGGCGTTCACGCCGGTCGGCTACCTCGGCTCGGTTCCGCTGATCATTGCCGTCAACAACGACGTGCCGGCCAAGAGCCTGCGCGAGTTTGTCGATCTGGCCAAGTCCAAGCCCGGCTATGTGACGTTTGCGAGTGCCAGCACTTCGCAACTGGTGTCCAGTGAAGTGCTGGCCAGCATGACCGGCATGCAGATGACCAACGTGCCCTACAAGAGCGGCCCGGCCGCGATGACCGACTTGATCGGCGGCCAGGTGATGATGTTCAGCGCCGACTTCGCCGTCACGCTGCCGCA
>JANOOO010000310.1:0-1537 GCA_031421375.1 Polaromonas sp. | reverse complement strand
AAAGACCTGCAGGAAAAGTTTGCGCCCATCGGTTTTCTGGTCGAGCCCGGCACGCCCGAAGCGCTGGGCCTGCGCACGCAGAAGGAAACCGTCAAGTGGGCCAAGGCGATCAAGGACGCGAAGATTGAGCCGCAGTGAGGGTTGGTGGCGACTAGTTGCTCTGCGAGAAGAGAAGCCGTCGCCTGGCTGGGTAGACGCTTAACTTCTTGTTCCCTCTCCCTCTGGGAGAGGGCAGGGTGAGGGCTCCCCGATTCGGCTTTCAAGGATGAGTTCTCAATCTCCACCCTCACCCTAGCCCTCTCCCGCCAGCGGGAGAGGGAAGCAACAGGGAGCAAGAGCGCTGGGTCATCTATAAGTTAATCGAAAACCGCTGTTCAAACCCTGATTCATCATCGAATCCGCGCCTTGGCCATACCCAACGGGCGCAGACAGCTCCTAAACCAATAGCAGCTGGAATTCCCAATCTTGAACTTTGACGCCGTACTTTTCGACTGCGATGGGGTGCTGGCAGACAGCGAGCCCCTCACCTGCGGCGTGCTGCGCGACATGCTTGAAGAAATTGGCTGGGCGCTCAGCCTGCAGGCCTGCATGCACATCTTCGTCGGCACCATGGTCAAAGACCACGCCGCATTGATCGAGTCCCACACCGGCCAGCCGCTAACTGAAGACTGGTTGCAGCGCTTTCGCGAGCGGCGCAATGCAGCGCTGCTGCGCGAGCTGACACCGATTCGCGGCGCGGTTGAAGCGGTGGAAAAAATTCATGCGAAGGTCGCCGGCCGCATCGCCTGCGCGTCAGGCGCGGACCGCTTCAAGATCGAGCTACAACTGGAAAAGTGCGGCCTGATGTATTACTTCACCGGCCGCATCTTCAGCGGCCACGAAACGCCGCGCTCCAAGCCGTTCCCCGACGTGTATCTGGCCGCAGCTAGGGCGCTCGGTGTCGATCCAAAGCGCTGCGCCGTCATTGAAGACACCGTGACGGGTGTGCGGGCTGGCGTTGCAGCCGGTGCCACAGTGTTCGGCTACAGCCCGGCCGAGGCCGGGCATGACGCGCCGCAAGCCTTGCGCCATGCCGGTGCTTGCGTCGTTTTCACCGGAATGGCCGAACTGGAAGCCTGTCTGAACCAGGTCCACCCCGCAGCAACTTCGGCCTGAGCCGCAGATCGTCGTCCCGGTACTGCTCCATCTCCCTCTGGGAGAGGGCAGGGGCTTTGCGCTGCGGCTCTGGAAGCGCCTGCGCGCTTCCGGACAGCGTGAAGAAGGTCGGGCTCAGCCCGGCATGCGGTCTGCAAGACAGGGCTCCCCGGCCCTGGTCAAGGTCAGCAATCTCCAGCCGACAGGCGTATAAATCATGCACTCATGCAAGCTCAACCGCCAACCCCTGCTACCCGCGAAGCCGGTGACGC
The DNA here is from genome assembly GCA_031421375.1 of Polaromonas sp. GTDB lineage: Bacteria > Pseudomonadota > Gammaproteobacteria > Burkholderiales > Burkholderiaceae_C > Polaromonas. Next base: position 131 of record JANOOO010000310.1, on the reverse strand, counting down.
GACCGCCCCCGGCGTCGTCTGCCTGCATTCCAATGCCAGCAGCGCCAGTCAGTGGCGCGGCCTGATCGACCAGCTCGCGCCCGACTTCCACGTCTTCGCACCCGACTCCTACGACTCGGGCCAAAGCCCTT
>JANOOO010000309.1:0-1967 GCA_031421375.1 Polaromonas sp. | reverse complement strand
ACCGGCAACCCGATTGCCGCCGTCGAACACTGCCTGGCAGCCTTCGCGCACGGCAAGCATGTGGTCAACGTCACCGTCGAAGCCGAAGCGTTTTGCGGCCCGCTGCTGGCGCGCAAGGCGCAAGACGCAGGTGTGGTGTATTCGATGGCTTTCGGCGACCAGCCTGCGCTGATCTGCGATCTGGTGGACTGGGCGCGTACCTGCGGCTTTCCGGTGGTCGCCGCCGGGCGTGGCCACAAATGGCTGCCGCATTTTTCCGAATCGACGCCCGACACAGTCTGGGGCAACTACGGCCTCACGCCCGAACAGGCGCTGCGCGGCGGGCTGAATCCAAAAATGTTCAACAGCTTTCTTGACGGCTCCAAGCCCTCTATCGAATGCACCGCTGTGGCCAACGCCACCGGCCTGAGCGTGCCCAGCAACGGCCTGCTTTACCCGCCTGCCAGCGTCGAAGACATTCCGTTTGTCACGAGGCCGATTGCCGAAGGCGGCGTGCTGGAGCGCAAGGGCATGGTCGAGGTGATTTCGTCACTCGAAGCCAACGGCCGAAAAATTCCGTATGACATCCGCATGGGCGTGTGGGTCACGGTCGAAGCCGAGACTGACTACATCAAGAACTGCTTTGAAGAGTACAACGCGCACACCGACCCGAGCGGGCGCTACTTCACGCTGTACAAGCGCTGGCATTTGATCGGGCTGGAAGTGGGCGTCTCGGTCGCCAGCGTCGCGCTGCGCGGCGAGCCGACCGGCGTGGCAACCTGCTGGAATGCCGACGTCGTCGCAACTGCCAAGCGCGATTTGAAGCCCGGCGATATGCTTGACGGCGAAGGCGGCTACACGGTGTGGGGCAAGCTGCTACCGGCCGAAACCTCGCTCAAGCTGGGCGGTTTGCCGCTGGGGCTGGCGCACAACGTGAAGGTGATTCGCGCTGTCAAAAAAGGCCAAAGCCTGAGCTGGGCCGACGTGGCGATGGACACCTCCACCGACGCGTGGAAGGTGCGCAATGAGATGGAAACGCTGTTCGCGCCGGCGATGAAAAAGGCCGCCTGAGGTCGCCTGGATCCGTCAATCGACCCGTCAAAAAGGGACATTCATGAGTGACGTGAAGTGGACCGGCGGCGTCGAACACTGGACCAGCAGAAAAGTCGATTCGGGTGACATCAAATTGTTTTTGTGGCAAAAAAAAGCCTCACCCAGCGTGCCGCACGCCGGCACGATTTTCTTTGTGCACGGCTCGTCGATGGCTTCGCAGCCGACTTTCGACCTGAACGTTCCGGGGCGACCCTATTCATCGGCGATGGACTGGTTTGCCGAGCGCGGTTTTGACACCTGGACGATGGATAACGAGGGCTACGGCCGCTCCGACAAGCACCGCGACATCAACTTCGACATCAGCAACGGGGCCGACGACCTGGCTGCGGGCAGCGCGTACATCATGAAGGCGACCGGCGCGAAGTCGCTGCTGCTCTACGGTATTTCGTCGGGGGCATTGAAGGCCGCGCTGTTTACCGAGCGCCACCCCGAGCGCGTTGCGAAGATCGCGCTTGACGCCTTTGTCTGGACGGGTGAAGGCAGCCCGACGCTGGCCGAACGCAAGAAAAAGCTGCCTGAGTTTCTGGCGAAAAACCGCAGGCCGATTGACCGGGCGTTTGTGCAAAGCATCTTCCAGCGTGACCACCCCGATACCGCTGATTCGGCCACCATCAGCGCATTTGCCGATGCGATTTTGACGCTCGACGATTCGATGCCGACCGGCACCTATGTCGATATGTGCTCGAAGCTGCCGCTGCTTGACCCGAAAAAAATCACCGTGCCCGCCATCATCCTGCGCGGCGAATACGACGGCATTGCCAGCATGGACGACCTGATCGCGTTCTACAAATTGCTGCCCAATATGAACAAGCAGTTCAGCGTGATGCGCGGCATCTCGCACGCCAGCTTCCAGCAGAAAAATTACATGTTGGTCT
>JANOOO010000308.1:0-2872 GCA_031421375.1 Polaromonas sp. | reverse complement strand
CCCGACGACCTGCTGGGCCGCGAGCCGGTGCACCTCGACGAAGCCGGCATCGGTGCCGTGCTGGCGGGCAAGGTGGTGCTGATCACCGGCGCCGGCGGCAGCATCGGCAGCGAGCTGTGCCGCCAGGTGGCGCGCTTCCACCCCAGCCGCATCGTGCTGTACGAGTTGAGCGAGTTCAACCTTTACACCATCGAGCAAGACCTGGGTGAACGCTTCCCCGGCTTGCCGCTGGTGCGCGTGATCGGCGACGTCAAAGACCTGGCCCACCTGCGCCACACCTTCAACGCATGGCGGCCGAAGGTAGTCTTCCACGCCGCGGCCTTCAAGCACGTGCCGCTGATGGAAGAAGCCCACAACGCGCTGGCCGCGCTGCGCAACAACACGCTGGGCACCTGGCACGCCGCGCTGGCCGCCGCCGAGGTGGGCGCCCAGCGCTTCGTGCTGATCAGCACCGACAAGGCGGTGAACCCCACCAACGTGATGGGCGCCACCAAGCGCGCGGCCGAGATGGTGGTCTCGGCGCTGGCTGCCGAGCACCCGGGCACGCGTTTCATGACCGTGCGCTTCGGCAACGTGCTGGGCAGCAGCGGCAGCGTGATCCCCAAGTTCAAGGAGCAGATCGCCCGCGGCGGCCCGGTCACCGTCACCCACCCCGACATCATTCGCTACTTCATGACCATCCCAGAGGCGGCGCGGCTGGTGCTGCAAGCCGCGGCCATCGGCGAGACGGGCCAGGTGCTGGTGCTCGACATGGGCGAGCCGGTGCGCATCGTCGATCTGGCGCGTGATTTGATCCGGCTGTCCGGCCATTCAGTCGACGAGATTCCCATCGTGTTCTCGGGCCTGCGGCCGGGCGAGAAGCTGTTTGAGGAGTTGCTGGCTGGCGGCGACATCACGCTGCCCACCCTCATCAGCCAGCTGCGTGTGGCGCGGCTGCACGACGATGGCGGGCAGGGCAGGGTGCTGACGAGCTTGATGGCTTTTGGCGACGCGGCCCATGCTGATGACGCGGCGGTGCGCGCCTGGCTTCAGCAGTCGGTGCCGGAGTACGGGCCCGGTTGATCGCCCGCCCGCCCGCCAGCCAGATCCGCCGCGGCGGGGTGGCTGCAAACTAGACACCCGTGCCAGGAAGCGAGAAGCGGCCCCAGCGAGGACAGTTTTTGCCGGATTTGCAGGCCCATAGTTCAACTATGGGACAAAAAGCCGTTGTTCTTGGAAAACGGCGAAGCCGAAAATGGACCGCTGAGGCCGTTTCGCAGCCGACGATCCCCAAGTCCGACAGGCGCCTAGGTTCCTGCGAACCCGAGCGGTGAAGCTTCTTTCTATGTCCGTACATTTGACGTACATTTATGTTGTTCTGGTCAGGCCAGTACCAGACCAACGGAGAAACACCATGCAAACCAACGAAACCCCCGACAAGTCACGTGGGGCGCGCCTGGAAGCCCGCATTTCGGTGGCGCAGAAGATCGTGCTGCAACGGGCTGCCGCCCTGACGGGGCGCACACTCACTGAATTTGTCGTCGCCAGCGCTCAGGACGCGGCCCGCCGCGTCATTCAGGAACACGAGACCATTGGTCTGAGCCGCGCCGAACAGATCGCGTTCGTCAGCGCCTTGCTCAAGCCGCCCGCAGTCAATGCCCGCTTGCGCCAGGCCGCAGCGGCTTACCGCAAACAGCTGGGGTTGTGATTGCCCAAGCCAGCCACACCGTATCGCATTGAGCCCCTCGGCAAGAGCCATGACCGCGCAACGTTTTCTTGCGGTAGTGCGGCGCTTGATCGTTACCTGCAACAGCAAGCCCGCCAAGACGCAGAAAAGAGCGTTGCTGCGCCGTTCGTACTGACGGCACCCCCAGCCCTGCGGGTGCTCGGCTACTACACACTGTCTGCGTCGCTGGTGAATGCCAGCGAACTGCCAGATACCCTTGCGAAGAAGCTGCCCCGCTATCCGCATCTGCCGGTGACCTTGCTCGGCCGGCTGGCGGTTGACCAAGGCATGAAGGGCAAAGGGATGGGAGAGTATCTGCTCCTTGATGCCCTGCGCCGCTGCTTGGAGGCAGCCGGAGACATCGCCGCAATGGCCGTCCTGGTCGATGCCAAAGACGATGCGGCTGAGGCCTTCTATCGGTATTTCAGCTTTCTTCCGCTGCAACAACAGCCGCGCCGTCTGTTTCTACCCATGAAGTCCATCGCCGGACTGTTTGACAACTAGCGTGCTGGTGTCAAACACCACGCGCCGAAAATCGCTCACCGCAATTTCTTGACCATGCGGAACACATCCTGATCCGTCAGTTAAACGCTTCGGTTCGGTACTCGCCTTCATGGAGCGGTTGAATGTGATCGACTCGGCCGATCACTGGAAGCTCATTCGAGAACGCCGCAACGCAGTCAACCACGAGTACGAAGATGACGGCACCCGCATAGCCGAATTTTTCGAGTTGATGGCAAAGGAGGCGCCCGCCTTGTTCGGATACTTCAGCCACTTGCAAGCGCATTGCGCAAGCGCCTATGGAATTTCTCAGTAAGCAACGATGACACGAGCAAGCCCACCCAAAGCCGCACTCCTCACCGGCGTGACCGGCCAGCGATGGGTGGCCATCGCCCGGCCAAGGTGCTGCGCAGCCAGTACACGCCCGGATGCGCCGCCGCGCTGCCGGCAAAGATGCGTTTGACCCCGGTGATGGCGGTGACGCACTGGCCCTCGGGGTCGGTGGTCACGGTGATCTCGTAGTGCTGGGCTGCGCACGCGAAGCGCTGCTTGATGCGGCCCAGGCGCTGCATGAAGGTGGCCATGTCAATAAAAAAGGCCAGGTCACCATTCCCAAGCGCATTCGCGTCGCGGCGGGCGTGCTGCCCGGCAGCGAAGTGACGTTTG
>JANOOO010000307.1:0-2715 GCA_031421375.1 Polaromonas sp. | reverse complement strand
GGCGGCCTGATCGGCAACTTCACGGGCGAGTCCGACTTTTTGCACCAGGGTGAATGCGTGGCCGGCAACCCGAAAATTTACGGTCAACTGGTCGGAACGCTGGCGAAATACAGCCGCTTTGCCGGCGTGGGTGACAAGGCATTGGTGCGCGAGGCGATGCAGGGCGAAGTGGGCGAAGTGGCCAATTCAATTGCGCTAAGGCAGGACGATGACACAGCCACCGACGCGCCTGCCGCGTTGCCGCCGGTGATCAAAGCCACGCTCAAAGCGAAACCGAGGCGCATTCAGAGTAACAAGACGGAAGCCCAGCCCGACCCGACGGATAGCCCTACGAAATAGCCCGAAGGAACAGAAATAGCACGCAGAACCGGGGCGCCTCAAAAATCGTAGAGCGCCGCCGGGTTATCGACCAGGATTTTTCGCAGCGTCGCCGCATCGCCCGGCCAGGCGGTTGAGCGCCCTTCCGTCGTCAATCGGGTTGAAGGCTTCGATCCGGTCAACGCGGCGCAGCGCACCGGGTCGCGCGCCGGGGCGAACGGAAACTGCGCGGCAACCCGAGGACATGGGTCTGGCAGTCGCAGGCCAGCGGCGGCATGTCTAACGCAACGGCTAGATGCTTGACACCGGGAATGCGCATACGAGATCCGATGCGCTGAAGGCAATGAAGTGGTCGAGCGCCGCCGGGAATGTCCAGCGCATGGGGTCGGGCGCTGTCGGGCCAGTATTTCCCGTCTAGATACCTCGGCAAACATTCCAACAATCATTAGAATGATGGGATGAACAAGCGCACCCTCAAAGATCTCCTGTACGAGCAGGTTGCCCGCGTCGGCAAAGCCACCTCCAGCCCGAAACGCCTGGAGCTGCTCGGGCTGCTGGCGCAAGGCGAGAAGTCGGTCGAGGCACTCGCCAACGAGCTGGCCATCGAGATCAAGCTCGCCAGCGCCCACCTGAAGGTGCTGCGCGAAGCCCGCCTGATCACGCCGCGCCGCGACGGCAAGTTCGTGTTCTACCGCTTGACCGGCCCCGACGTCGCCGGCCTGTGGGTCGCGATGCGCGAGGTTGCCGAAGCGCATCTGGTTGAACTGCGCCTGGCGCTCGACCAGATGGCCACCGCTCCGGACAAGCTCACCCGCATTGGCCGCAAGGACTTGCTCGCCCAAGCCCGGCGCGGCGACGTGGTGGTGATCGACGTGCGCCCGCGACCCGAGTACGAGGCCGCGCACCTGCCTTTCGCGCGCTCGATGCCCTTGAATGAAATCGCTCAACGCATCGCCGAGCTGCCGATGGACAAGGAAATCGTCGCCTACTGCCGGGGCCCGTTTTGCCTCTTTTCCGAGGAGGCGGTGCAACTGCTGCAAGCCCGGGGAAGGATGGCCCGCAAGATTCTCGACGGTGTGAGCGAATGGCAAGCCGCAGGTTTGCCGCTGGTCACTGCAGGCTGCCAATGATCAAAACCAGAGGTAAACGATGGTCTCCATTTTGTTCGTTCTAAACGATGCGCCACATGGCAACGAGCGCGCCTACAACGCGCTGCGTTTGGCAGGCGCTCTGTGCGCCAGGGACGACGTTCACGTACGCGTGTCCCTGATGGCCGATGCCGTGGGCTGCGCCAAAGCCGGTCAAAAAGTGCCAGAGGGTTTCTACAACGTCCAACTCATGCTGGGCAAGGTCATCCGCAAGGGCGAGGTCGCTTTGTGTGGCACGTGCACGAACGCTCGCGGCCTGGCTGAGAACGAATTGATGGAGGGCGCAAAGCGTTCCACACTGGCCGAGTTGGCCGAGTGGACGCTTCAAGCCGACAAGGTTCTGGTTTTTTGAGGAGATAGCCATGTTTTTCCAGCAGCTGCCAAGCAAAGAAGCATCTCTGTCTTATTTCTTCGGTTGTGCGGGGCACGGCTTGGCCGTCGCCGTGGATGTGGTTGCAGGGGACGAGGACTGGTTCATCGAGCAAGCAGCGCAGGCCCATGTTTGCGTCACCCACGTCATCGACACCCATGTCCATGCCGATCACTATTCGGGTGGCCGCGAGCTTGCGAAGCGCGTCGGCGCTCCCTATTGCCTGCACGAAGCGTCGCGCGGATTCGTGAAGTTCAAATACACCTCGCTGGGCAATGGTCAAGTCCTTGATCTGGGCAACGTCAAGATCAAGGTGTTGCACACCCCAGGCCATACGCTTGAAAGCATGTGTTTGCTGGTCACCGACGCGCGTCGAGGCGAAGAACCCTGGTTCGTCATCACCGGCGACACCTTGTTTGTCGGCGCGGTCGGTCGCCCTGACCTCGCTGGGCGCGAGCGTGAAATGGCGGGTTTACTGTTTGAGAGCCTTCACACCAAGCTGCTGAACCTGCCCAACGAGCTGGAAATCTATCCTGGCCACCAGGCAGGCAGCGCCTGCGGCGCGGGCTTGTCGGGCAAGCCGTCTTCCACCATTGGCTTCGAAAAGCGTTGGAACCCCTCGCTGTCCATGGACCGGGACGCTTTCATTCAAGAAATAACTGCCAACATCCCTCCGCGCCCGGCCAACATGGACCTGATAGTCGCGGCCAACGTCGCAGCGTGAGGATGAATATGAACTTGCAGCACGGCATCCGCGAGAACCGGGGCCAGTTTCTGCACCAGTTGCTGCAGGTTTGGCTGGTCGGCCTGACCCTCGGCATGACGCGCACCGTGGTGCCCGCGCTGGCCGAGTCCGACTTTGGCGTCCCGAAAAATTCC
>JANOOO010000306.1:0-1715 GCA_031421375.1 Polaromonas sp. | reverse complement strand
GACCCAGCGCCGCTACGACCTGGTTCTGGCAGCCGATGTGTTCATCTATGTCGGCGAACTTGATGGCGTTTTTTCCGCTGTGAGCGATGCCACGCTGCCGGGTGCGGTGTTCTGCTTTAGCGCTGAAGTGCCGCCCACGGCTGCAGCGCCGGGCCGCCCCAAGCAAGGCCAGCCCCCTCGGGGGGCAGAGAGCGACACGCAGTGCGCGAACGTGGGGGCAACATATGCGCCGGGCCGCCCCAAGCAAGGCCAGCCCCAACTTTCGATGCAAGGGGCAGAGAGTCGCCGAAGGCTTGAGCAGAGCGCGAGCGTGGGGGCCATCTTTCCGGGTAGGGGCCGTGGAACCGGCTCTGCCGGGCCACAGGCGCAGCGGCCCCCTCGGGGGGCAGAGAGCGACACGCAGTGCGCGAACGTGGGGGCAGCAGTTACCGTGCAAGGCGTGCAACTGCTACCCAGCCTGCGCTACGCCCACTCCGAAGGCTATCTGCGCCGGCTCGCCGCGCAGCATGGTTTTGACGTGCTCGACATACTTCGCCAGCCGGTTCGACATGACCAGCGCCAACCCATTGACGGGCTGTATCTGTATCTGGTGAAGGCGTGACGTGAGCGCCGCCCGTCTGCCCGCGCTAGACGCCCTCAAAGCGCTGGCCTGCCTGACTATCGTCAGCCATCACCTCGCGCTCTACGGGCCGATGTCCGATGTCGTGCAGCCGCATGCGCCGCAGCTAGTCAATTGGCTTTACGACTATGGCCGCATGGCGGTGCAGGTGTTTCTGGTGCTGGCCGGTTTCCTGGCTGCCGCCACGCTCGCACCGGACGGCAAAGCGACATTCGCCCAGCCTGGCAAGCTGCTTTTCAAACGCTATAAGCGCTTGGTGTTGCCCTACCTCGTTGCGCTGGCGTTCAGCGTTGCTGTGGCCATGGCAGTGCGCCCCTGGTTTGTGCACGACTCGCTGCCCGGCGAGCCCGGCTGGCTGCAACTGCTGGCACATGCGCTGCTGCTGCAGGACGTGCTGGGAATTGAGGCGCTGTCGGCCGGCGTCTGGTACGTCGCCATCGACATGCAGCTATTTGCGCTGACGGTGCTGATTTTCGTGATCGGCCGGCATTCGCCTGGCTTGATGTTGGCGCTGGTCGTGACCCTGGCGGCGGCTTCGCTGTTGCTGTTCAACCGGCACGCCGGACTTGACTTCACGGCGCTGTATTTTTTCGGCTCCTACGCGCTGGGCCTGCTGGCGTTTTGGGTTGTGCGTGCGATACAGACTGATCGCAAGCGCTCGGCCGCCTGGATGCTGATGGTGATGCTAACCCTCATCGCCGCCGCGCTGCTGCTCGACTTCCGGCTGCGCATCGCGCTCGCTGCCGTCACCGCGCTGGGCCTGGTCATGCTGTCTTTGCGGCCCCTTGGCGCTACGGCCGTGCGCGGCTTGCAGCGCATCGGGTTGCTCAAGCTCGGCGAAATGTCTTACTCGATTTTTCTGATTCACTTCCCCGTCGTGCTGCTGGTCAACGCGATCAGCAGCCGCTTTTGGCCCGGCCAGCTGCTGCCCAATGCGCTGGGGCTGGTGGCGGCGTTCGGCCTGTCGCTGCTCGCCGGGGCCGGGCTCTGGAGGCTGGTTGAATCGCCGCGAGCGTTCTGGCGCGGTGCTCCAGAAGCTCATCCCGCAGCGGCCTGAAGCACACGCCAAGCGGCTTGTCACAAATTAAGGCGCCAC
>JANOOO010000305.1:0-19835 GCA_031421375.1 Polaromonas sp. | reverse complement strand
GCGCCCCAAGAGCGCGGGCCTCCGGCAGTTGCGCCTTTAATCGCTCGTAAACAATGCGTTCATGGGCGGCGTGCATATCGACAATCACCAGCCCCAGCGTGTTTTCGGCGAGTATGAAAATGCCCTGAAGTTGGGCCAGTGCGCGGCCCAATGGCCACTCGCCGGGGGGCAGCGCGGAGGCGGTCTCGGGCTCGCGGGGGTTGGCGGCATCAAGGTCATTCGCCTCGTTTGTATTGTTGATGCGGCTCGCGTCATTCCCCGTGCTGAGGCGGTGAAGCTCTGCACCGCCAGCATGGGTTCCGCCAACCGGCCACAGCGCTTCAAAGTCAGATACGCGGTGGCCACCCGCGCCCGCAACCGCTATTAAATTCATAGCTGGTTGCGCCCACCGGTAGGGGGTAAAAGCCGTGTTTGATGCCGATTGGTCGCCTGCGGAAGCCGCTGTGAGGCTGCCGGGTGCCGTGGGCAACTCAGCGCCGCCTTGCAGCGCCGAGCGCGGCGCGGCGAGCGCGTTGCGTGTGGCGTGGTACACGGCCTGATGCAGCTCGCGGCTGTCGCGAAAGCGCACTTCGATTTTGGTCGGATGCACGTTGACATCAACCCGCGCCGGGTCGATCTCGACATACAGCACATACACCGGCTGGCGCTGGCCGTGCAGCACGTCTTCGTAGGCGCTGCGTGCCGCATGGCTGAGTACCTTGTCGCGCACGTAGCGGCCGTTGACGTAGGCGAATTGCTGGTCGCCGCGCGAGCGCGCTGCATCGGGCGTGCCGGCGTGGCCCCAGACGCGCACGGCAGCGCTGCCGTCGGCCCGCCGCGCGCTGCTTTCGTAATTGACTGCGATGGCCTGCGTCATGAAGTCGCTGCCGAACACATCAGCCAAGCGGCTGACCTGGGGCTGGGCACCGGTGCAGGCGCGCCATTGTTCGACCAGCTTGCCGTCGTGCCAGATCGCAAATGCCACCTCGGGGCGGGCGAGCGCCTGGCGGCGAACGGCTTCGATGCAATGGGCCAGCTCGGTCGCATCGGTCTTCAAAAATTTACGCCGTGCTGGTGTGGCGTAAAACAACTCGCGCACCTCGACGGTGGTGCCGCGCTCGCGCGCCGCCGGTTGCAGCTCGCCGGTGCGTCCGTCCAGCTGCCAGGCGTGCGCATCAAGCGCGGTGCGCGAGGCCACCCGCATGTCGGCGATCGAGTTGATGGCGGCGAGTGCTTCCCCGCGAAAGCCCAGCGTGCCGACCGATTCAAGATCATCGAGCGACGCGATCTTGCTGGTCGCGTGCCGACGTAGCGCCAGCGGCAACTCGCCTCTAGCGATACCCGTGCCGTCGTCTTCAACTGAAATCAGGCGCACACCGCCTGATTGCAGACGCACAGTGATCGCCATTGCGCCGGCGTCAAGCGCGTTGTCGAGCAGCTCGCGCACGACGGACGCCGGGCGTTCGACCACTTCGCCAGCGGCGATCTGGCTGATCAACTCGTCGGGGAGTTCTCGTATGGGGCGCGATGCAGCGGGCGGGTAGGGTGTCATGAGTTTGAATTTTAGGGCGCGATGGCGTGGCCGCTGACGCGGATCACGGCGCTGGGTGGACACGCTGAAGATGGCTGTGACCTGTCAAAATCAGGTCATGGAACTTGCCGCTTTTCTCATCGATTTCATTTTGCACATCGACAAACACCTCGAAGCGTTTGTTGCCAGTTACGGCCCCTGGGTTTATGCACTGCTGTTTTTGATCGTTTTTGTTGAGACTGGCGTGGTGGTGATGCCTTTTCTACCCGGCGACTCGCTGCTGTTTGTGGTCGGCGCGATGTGCGGCGCCGGCTTGATGAGCTACCCGCTGGCCGCCGGCCTGTTGATTGCCGCCGCCATTTTGGGCGACCAGTGCAACTACAGCGTCGGCCGGTATTTCGGCCCGAAGGTTTTCAAGTGGGACAACTCTCGGCTCTTTAACAAACAAGCTTTCAACCAGGCGCATGCGTTCTATGAAAAGTATGGCGGTGTCACGATTGTTGCGGCCCGCTTCATGCCGTTCCTTCGCACCTTCGTGCCGTTTGTGGCGGGTGTGTCGGAGATGACGCGTAGCAAATTCACGTTCTTCAACGTTAGCGGTGCGCTTCTGTGGGTGCTGTCCATCGTCACGGCGGGCTACTTTTTTGGAAATGTGCCCATCGTCAAGCAAAACCTCGAAAAGGTGATCTGGGCGTTGATTTTGATTCCCGGCCTGATCGTGCTGTACGGGGCGTGGAAGTCGCGCCGGGCTATAGCGAAGGCTTGAGCGGCCCGCTAGGCTTGTCAAGCAAAGCGTTGCGGGTTTGGGGCAGGCGTGCATTGCGCTGGCTCTCCAGCCGCCGCTGAAATGCCAAAGTCGCGCTGATGAATTTTCGCGATGTGGGCGAAGAAACGGTTCATTGAAAATTGCTGCTCATACAGTGCGCGCCCGTTGCCTGCAAGGCGCCCGGCGAGGCCGGGCTCATGCAGCACGCGCTCAAGCGCAGCCGCCAGGCCCGCCACATCGCCCGGCTGCACCAGACAGACATCCACGTCGTGAGTCAGCACCGAGCCGATCTCGCCGACGGGCGTACACACGACTGCAACACGGCTGGCCAGCGCCTCCAGAATCACCAGTGGCAAGCCCTCGTCGTAGGAGGGCAGAACCAGCACATCGGCTTGCGCCAGCAGCGCGCCAACCTGCGCTTGCTCACACCAGCCGGTAAATTGAACGAGGCGCTCAAGACCGAGGGCTCGCGCCTGGCTTTCATAGCGCCGAACGTCACCGCCGCCTGCCAGCGTGACGGCCAGAGCGCTGCGATTAAAACCAGGCGAGGCGAGAGCTGCCAGCAAGTCAGACACGCCCTTGCGTTCAGACAGGTTGCCGAGAAAAAGAATGTTTTGTAAATCGCCCGCCGCACGCGCGCTGCGATGTTCGCGCGGCTCCGGCACGCCGTTGAAAACGACTTCAACCTGCCCTGCAGGCACGCGCATCACGTCAACGGTGAACCGGCGCGCCGTCTCACCCAGCACCAGCACGCTGGTCGCAAGCGAAAAAACCCAGCGCGTTGCGGCGCGAAGCAGGGCCGGCAATTTGCTGTACGACTGCGGCAACTGCGCTGCGTGCAGGTGCAGCACGACCGGCACGCCGAGCGCGCGACAGGCCACGATGATGGCACCCTTGCGGAACACGCTGAGCCGCTCGGCCATGTTGACATGTACCCCTGCCAAACGCCCGCTGAGTCGTCCGGTGGCAATGCGCACCAATGCGCCGCCGAGCACGGCGATGGACTGGAGCGGGCTGCCCGGGCCGCGCGTGTCGAGCGCGCGCAACTGGGCAAACTGGGGCGCGGGTGCAGACGCTTGAGCCTGAATCAGGTAGTCGGCGACCTTGAACATGCCGCCCCCCACTGTGCCCAGCGGGCAGGCGATATAGATAAATTTTCCAGGAAGCAGTGGCGACGTTGGCCCGCATGCAGCTCGCGTCATGTTCACTGGGCTCGCGACATCTCGCGGGAAAGTGATTCTCCATCGGGCTGCCGCTGCGCCCCATGAAGCACGCAGCTTGCCGGGCGTGAAACCGGCTCGCGCAGAATCCGCGTGGCGATGCGCTCACGCGGCGGGCGTTGTGGCCGAAAGAGGCCGATCAACATGCCAGCGGTGTGAAAGCACCAGGAGACCACCGCATACCGGGCTTGAACAAATGATTTTTTGCGCCAGGCCATCACGCCGAAAGGCAAGGCCAGCACCAGAGCTGCCAGGGCGATGCGGGCTGGCGGTGCCAGCGGCCAGAAGAGCGCGCTTGCCAGCACCGCCCACCACAACAAAACGGCGATGTAGAGACGAAGCTCCTTCAGCCCGCGCAGCACATCGATGAAGCGAGGCTGGCCGACTGCGGCACGAACCAGCTCGCCTGGGCCGCAGATATACCCGGTCTTGAACCGGCGCACCAGCAACTCATAGGGGGGAGCGTCATGGCCGAAATGGGTAATAGCCCCTTCGGGCACGCGCATGAGCTTCCAGCCCGCAGCGCGCAGGCGGGTGGCCAGGTCGTACTCTTCGTAGCTGTGCAGGTTGCGATCCGAAAAATAACCAGCCGACTCAATGGCTTCCCGCCTGTAAAGGCCACCACAGTCGAGCCGGTCAACTATTACCGCCACGGGCTGCCTTGCCGCCCGTGCTTCGCGCATCACGTACTCGAGGCTTGCGGTGTTCAGCTCAACCAGCCTACCGCCCACGCCAGCGAGCTCGGGCCGGGTGCGCAAAATGGCAACAGCCTGTTCCAAAAAGCCTTCGATGAGCTGCATGTCGCCATCCATGATGTACACAAACTCGCCGAGCGAATGCTGATAGCCCACTTGCGGTCCGATTCCGCAGCTGCGCTCGTCCGGGTCCAGGAGTTGCACGATGCGAATGGGATAGGCCATCGCCAGCGCGATGGTTTGATCGGTCGAGCAGGAATCGGCCAGAACGACCTCCCCGCCCAGGCTCGCAACGCCGCGAAGCGCGCTCTCGATGGAAGCCTCGATATGGCGCTCTTCGTTGAGCGCCTTGATGACCACCGTCACTGTGCAGTTGGGCAGGGGGCCGGGCGGCATTGCCGATGGGAAGGCGTGCGGATTGCTCATGCGGCACTCAACCCATTAACCAATATCGAGCGAAGACGACGTGCGCCGCACCCGCCACGATTCCCAATGCCTCACGAGTGGGCCGGGAAACAAGACAACCATCGTTGCCGTGGACCACCAGCGCAGGGAGCGCCCCGGCCTGCTGGCGCTGAGCAGCATTTGCACCGCCCTGGCGCGGCTGCCGATGGCCAGTGCCTCGCGTGCCAGGGTGATCTCCATGTGGCTGACCAGTTTGAGCAGGGAGCGCCGCTCGGCACGCTTCATTGCACCCGAGTGCCCGAGTGCCCGCTCACGCATGCGATGCATGAAGGCTGGAATCACCAGCCGTGGAATCGCACCCGAGAGGCTGTTTTCGACCGAAGACCGGTAGGCCACCAGCGGTGCGTGAGCCAGAATAATTGGCGACACCTCGCCAAGCCGCAGCCAGAGATCAATATCTTCGCCCACCGACTCACCCGGAGCAAAACAAGGCTGCATCGCGGCAAGCCGCGAACATCGTACGGCCACCGCACTGGTGTGCAGGGTCGGGCTTTGCATCCAGCGGAGCGGCAGATCGACGATTCGCTCAAGCACAAAAGGCCGGGACGGTAGCCCCCAAAGCGGAGGCCATGGCTCGTGGTGCGTGTGGGCTATGGTGATAAATGCAGTCGCCACCACGTCCGCTTCAGGGTGGCGGTGCTGCGCCTCGATCAAGGTGGCAAAGTACTCCGGGTGCAACCAGTCGTCTGCGTCGAGAAACGCAACCCACTCGCCATGGGCCAGTGCGATGCCGGCATTGCGCGCTCGCGACACGCCGCCGTTGGCCTGGCTAATCAGCCGTATTCTGGGGTCGGCGAGCGCTTTAACCAGTTCGGGCCCGTTGTCAGTCGAGCCATCGTCAATCACGATGATTTCAAAATCCGCCACGCTTTGTTCAAGCACAGACTGCAGCGCGCTTGCGATGTAGGGCGCTTTGTTGTAGAGCGGCACCACGACTGAAAACTTCACGGTACAGACCTCGCTGGGAAGGGATTTATTGGACTTTTGACGGGGGGTGCATACCGCCGCCGGTCTGCAAGCAGGCGTTCTTTGGCGGCCACCTCGACTGCGCAACCAGCGAGCACGGCAAGCAGCAGAGACTGCGCAATCAGCTCGATGTTGTAGCCAAACAGCGCGAGCGGCACTTCACTCACCGAACGCATGGCGATAGCCAGAAACAGCGCCAGGCTCAGCCCGCCACTTTGGCTGGTGTAACGAATGGAGAGCGCCAGCAACACCACTGCATAGATCACGAGCGACACCGCCCCGACCGTGCCTGAGCGCGAGAGCGTGTCCATGAACTGGTTGTGGCCGTGGGTGGCGTGAGCCATGCCGATGCTCGCGCGAAACTCGCCATTCCAGAGCGTGGGGCCGTAGCCGAAAACCGGGTTTCGTTGCCACTCGTCATAGGCGATGGCCCAGATCTTGTCGCGGCCCGTCAATGAAGCGAGTTGCGCGCCCTGACTGGTCGCCAGAAAATCTTCTATTTGGCTGCCAAGATCACTCAAAGCAAGCCCGCCGCCCAATGCAATTAGAACGGCAATTACCCCCAGCAATGCCACCACGCCTAGCGTCGGGTTCTTCGGGTCACTGATGCGCTGCCAGAGTGCCGGGCCGGAGCGAAATGCCATCAGGCAAAGCGTGCAGACAATAAAAGTGGCCCAGGCCGTCTTTGACTGCGCCATCAGTAGCGCCGACAGGCCAATGACCCACGCCAGGCGATTGAACCAGGCATGTCGATAGGGCGACGCCTGCAGGCAAAGCAAACCAAGCTGCGCCAGCAGGCCCATTGCGACTGCGTGCTGTGCCAGACCGGCAAAACGGGGGAGCCCCGGAATCAAGCCCTGACCATAGGAGCTGTCGAGAACCAGTTGAGGTTGAAACGGGATGAACAACAAACTCGCGGCCATCAAAATCAGCATTGCGTCTCGTGCGGCCTGCATGGCCCGGTCGCGCTCAATGCCAGTCGCCATCACAGCGGCGAGGCCGATCACCAGCGGGTACGCGTAGTCGTGTGAGATCAGCGGATTGGCACCGAACAAAGCGGGCAGCGCAACGGTTCCGACCCAAAACACGACAAAGGCCAGCAGCAACAGTCCGGGTGGCGCGGGTAGGGTTTTGCGGCGTATCCAGCGGGTGATGATTCGCTCGCCTGAAACGGTCAGTATCAAAAGTGAAATCAGCGGCTGCAAGATGGCCACAAGCGGATGCTTGACCGTGCTTGATTCGGGCAGCTCATATTCGAGAAAAAGGGAGGTCAGGTCGCGATCAGATACAAACACACTGAAGGCGGTGATGAATGTGATGGCGTAGAAGGCCCAATGGAAGTAACCGCGCTCGCGGCGAGCCGTGAGCTGCACCGCGCCAATCATGCCCAGCACCGAGGCCAGCGCGGCGAAGACCGCACCACCGAGCAAGACCGCAGTCGTGATGCTCAGGTTCACGAGCCAGCCTCCTGCTTGAGTTCGCCCGCAACCCCGTTCTCGACCAGGTCGCGCTGCTGCAGGCGGGGTTTCAATGCAGGGACGAACCGAACCAGCATTGCAGCGGTGTGTTCGCCGAGGCAGGCAGGCCAAACCAGGGCAAGTGTCCCCAGCGCGCTGAGCGCGGCTGCAGCGGCAGCGACGAGCGAGAGCAGGGGCATGTCATAGCTCGCAACCGCCCGTTGTGCAGCCAGCACGCCAACTGCGCCAACCAGCGTGAGCAGCCCACCACGAGCGACTTCAGGCAGCACGTCGCTCAGATTCAGACGAAGCGCTCTGAAGGCTGCTGTTGCGATCACCAGCGCACGCAGCACCAGCAAGCTCGCAGCGACAGCTGCGGCCTGCAAGATGCCGTGACCCGCAAACAAATAGAAACCAGCCACGCCCACGGCAACCAGCGGCAGTTGCAGCGCGAACTCCATGTTCTTTCGTTGCGTGTTCCAGAGAATGGGCGTAGAGATGCCCCAAATAACGTACGCAGGCATCGCGAAAAACAATATGCCCAGCACCCAGCCAGCATCGACCCACTGCGCGCCGTAGAGCAAAGCCACGGTATCGGGTGCCATTAGCCCCAAAATGGCAAAAGCCGGCAACCCAAGCACACACACGGTGGCCAGCATCTGCAGGTAGGCGCGAGCCAGGCGCGCAATGTCGTGTTGAAGGCGAGCGCCCGCGGCCGTAAAGGCTGGTTGCAGCGCACCAAGCAGCACGCTGTTGGGAAGGGTCGCCAGGTTATAGGCCACGTTGTAGAGGCCGAGCGAGGTGGTGCTTAGCAAGCGGCCAATCAAAATGCGGTCGAGATTATTCAGCAGCCAATTCACGATGTTGGTGAGGAACACTGCGCGCCCCGTGCCCATCGCCAGCCGCGCCGATGGATACCAAAACAGCGGCTTGACCGGATGCGGTTTGAGCGCGTAGCCAATCACGAACTGTGCTGACGCCTGCACCAGCCAGGCCGCAACCAGCGATTGCACGCCCCAGCCGGTCAGCGCCATCGGCACGCCCACGGCGAGGTAGCCCAAGGCATAGCTACCCACCTGAAGCAAGCCCACAGCGCGAAAATTGAGGTCGCGTTGCAGCAGATAAATAGCGGGCGCATTGGCGGCATTAAGCAGGCAGGCGATTGAGAGCCATTCGATAACACTCTGAGACCTTGCCTCCCGAAAGTAAGCCGCGAGATACGGCGCGCAGAAATAAAGCGCAACCATGGTGATGACGCCGACCGCGCATTGCCAGGTCCAGGCAAAACGCACGTCGTCGTCGTGCAGTTCGACACGCTGCAGCAGGCTCCAGCTAAAGCCAAAACCCGACACGAAACCCGCGAAGGTCAGCACCACCATGCCGATAGCAAACAGACCGAACGCTTCAGGGCCCAGCGTGCGAGCCAGTGCGACCTGCGCGCCCAGTTGCAAAGCGAAGCGCATGGCGGTAGCTGCCGCACTCCACTTCACCGCTGATACGCCTGCCTTTCCGATGGCCACTGAAGTCAACGCGCGTCCGATCGATAGCGGCGAATCCCGATCGCAAGCATCAACAGCAGTGCCGCGACGAGCATTCGCAACTCATTGCCCCGGGCGTTGTCTTCTTTTGCCGTGGCTTTTGTGGGCGCAGGCGCTGCGCTTGTGCGCCCGCCCGCATCCTGACGCAAAGAGGTCTTTACGGAGTCGGGAGATTGCACTTTCACCAGGCTCTCGACCTCTGCGGCACGCGGAAGTTTTTGCGCCAGCGTTGGCACAGGGAGCAGCAAGGAAAGTCCCATCAGGGATGAAAAAATCAGATTGCGGATCATGCATACGTCCTTCAAAACGGGGCCGGATTCAAAAAGTCCAGCCTCTATCTGACAAAGGTGTTTGTGAATCTCTTCAAGCCCGTAAAACTATTCTTAAGAGCGCAATGTTTCACCATCATTTAAGTCGGTGCGCAGCGGCGCTATCCCAATCTGTCGCTAGATCGTGTCGGAAAAGAACCTGCGAGCGGGCTGCGCTGGCGCCACTTGTAGATCCGCTATCGACGCACCTGCGTAGCCCTGTGGGTTGCTTTGTTGCCAGCGCCACACATCACGGCACATCTCGTCGATGCCCCGCAGCGCACGCCAGCCCAGCACGGAATGCGCGAGTGACACATCAGCGAAATACTGGGCCACATCGCCGGCGCGGCGTGGCGCAAGCTCGAACGGGACCGTGCGGCCACTGACCCGTTCAAAGGCGCGTATCACTTCCATCACGCTGGTCCCAGCGCCTGTTCCCAAATTGACCGTGAAGCAGCCTGACTTGCCTAGCAGGCGCTGGACAGCGGCCACATGACCACTGGCAAGATCACAAACGTGCAGGTAGTCTCTCACGCCGGTGCCATCCGGGGTCGGGTAGTCGTTGCCGAACACGCGAACCTTCTCGCGCTGACCGACGGCCACCTGGGCGATGAAGGGCATCAGGTTGTTGGGCGTGCCACCGGGGTCTTCGCCAATCAGGCCGCTGGCATGCGCACCGACCGGGTTGAAGTAGCGCAGCACCCCGACTCGCCAGTCGGCCAGGGCGCGCGCCTGTGCCGCAAGAATTTGCTCACATACCAGCTTGCTGTGCGCGTAGGGGCTTTCAGGCGCGCAGGGAAAGGTCTCGTCGATGGGCACGCTGGCGGGGTCGCCGTACACCGTTGCGCTTGATGAAAAAACAATGGCTCGGCAGTCTGCTGCCTCCATTGCCTGCAACACGCTGACCAGTCCCCCGACGTTATTGAGGTAGTACTTGAGCGGCTTCGCCACGCTCTCGCCCACTGCCTTGAAGCCGGCCAGATGAATGGTTGCGTTGCAATTGTGGCGACGAATCAGCGCTTCAACCAGCCCGATATCGTGGACGTCCCCGCGTTCGCAGATGATGGGCTGGCCGGTTAATTTCTCCAGGCGCTGCAAAACGGCAGGGTGACTATTGGAAAAATTGTCGAGCAGCACAGGCTTGAGGCCCGCTTCAATCAGGGCCACAGCGGTGTGACTGCCGATGTAGCCAGCCCCGCCGGTTAAAAGAATGCTCGATTGTTGCGCCATGTGATCGTCCACTTTTCGTTTGTTGGAATTCGCCGGTGGGTGTGACTGCCAGGCCGACACGCGGCAAGGTCTGCATGCACTGAAAAATCGTAATGGCTTGTAATCGACCGGGTGGGAAGACGCGGCGGCACTGCAACAAACGACCCAATGAAAATGATCATCGCAGTGATGCCGAAATCGACCTGTCAGACGATGGCCTGACTTCGACAAGAGAGCGCAGAGTTTGCTTGTTTTTTCCGATGAGAGTCAAGCGTAAAACGGCAGCTTGTGGTCAACACCAATCGGGCACCAAACTAAATGGGCGGACTGCACTGCGTAACAAATCACTGAAACTGGATACGCGCGCGCTCGAGCCAGGTCTTGCCTGCGAAGGCCCGGAAACGGATGGCGCAACTGAAAAGAAGGGCGTCTCATAGTTGAGAAGCCCCCTGGACACGGCGCCACTACATGCCCGCGTAATTCGGCCCGCCGCCGCCTTCCGGCGTGACCCACACAATGTTTTGCGTCGGGTCTTTGATGTCACAGGTTTTGCAATGCACGCAGTTTTGCGCGTTGATTTGAAGCCGGTCGGTGTTGTCTGCGTTCTTGACGTATTCATAGACGCCGGCCGGGCAATAACGCGCTTCCGGCCCCGCATAAATGGCGAGATTGACGGCCACTGGAACACCGGCATCCTTGAGCGTCAGATGTGCGGGTTGATGCTCTTCGTGATTGGTGTTGGAGATGAATACCGAGGTGAGTAGGTCGAATGTGATCTTGTTGTCTGGTTTGGGGTAGGTGATGGGGGTGCAATCAGCGGCAGGTCTGAGCATGGCGTAATCGGGCTCGGTGCGGTGAATCGTCCACGGCGGGCTCTTCATGCCGATTTTTGGCAGCAGCCAATGCTCGATGCCAGTCATCAATGAGCCCACATACAAGCCCTTTTTGAACCAGGCTTTGAAGTTGCGCGCCTGGTCCAGTTCGGCAGCGAGCCAGCTCGTCGCGTAGGCAGTTGGGTAGGCGTCAAGTTCGTCGTGTTGGCGGCCATCGGTGACGGCTGTGAAAGCCGCCTCAGCCGCCAGCATGCCGGTTTTGATGGCTGCATGGCTGCCTTTGATGCGCGCCGCGTTCAGATACCCGGCTTCGCAGCCAACCAGTGCGCCGCCCGGGAAAACGGTTTTAGGCAGACTCAACGCGCCGCCTGCGGTAATTGAGCGTGCGCCGTAGCTGATGCGCTTGCCACCCTGCAAATAACCCTGAATACGCGGATGCGTTTTCCAGCGCTGCATTTCCTCGAAGGGGCTCAGGTAGGGGTTGGTGTAGTCCAGCCCGGTGACCAGGCCCAGCGTGACCTGGTTGCCAGCGAGGTGGTACATGAAGCCACCACCATAAGTCTGGCTGTCCATGGGCCAGCCAGCGGTGTGAACGACCAGGCCGGGCTCATGGCGGGCCGGGTCAATCTCCCACAGCTCTTTGATGCCGAGCGCATAAGCCTGCGGGTCTTTCCCATCGTCGAGTTTGAAGCGGGCGATCAGTTGCCGGCCCAGATGGCCGCGCGAGCCTTCCGCAAAAACCGTGTACTTTCCGTGCAGTTCCATGCCGATCTGGAAGTTGTCGCCCGGCTCGCCGTTTTTGCTCACACCCTGATTGCCGGTGGCCACGCCTTTGACCGAGCCGTCGTCGTTGTACAGCACCTCGGCAGCCGAGAAGCCCGAGAACACTTCCACGCCAAGGGCTTCTGCCTGCTGCGCCAGCCAGCGCGTGACATTGCCCAGGCTGATGACGAAATTACCTTTGTTGTGGAAGCAGTCTGGAATCAGAAATGCCGGGGTTTTGATGGCCCCGGTGGCGGTCAGAAAAAGCACTTCGTCGCGGGTCACTGCCTGTGTCAGCGGGGCGCCCAGCTCTTTCCAGTTCGGAAAAAGCTCGGTGATTGCTCGCGGATCCATCACCGCTCCGCTCAATATGTGCGCACCGGGCTCTGAGCCTTTTTCAAGCACCACTACCGACACCTCCTGGCCCTTTTCCTGCGCCAATTGCTTCAGGCGAATCGCGGTGGCCAGCCCCGCAGGGCCGCCGCCGATCACGACCACGTCGTAGTCCATGGCTTCACGGGGGCCGAATTGGGCAAGGATGTCTGCGTTGGTCATGGCGTACTCGTTCAAGGTTTTTCAAAGGCTGGCGTGAGTGCTTTTTTGGCGATTTTATGTTGCCGGGAAAGAAACTGAACGATCGTGCTATTTTGAAAACGGGGCTAATCCGGGACCTTCTGCCGCACTGCCAGGGTTATGCGATCAAGCAGAGTTCGGGGGGCGCGGCAATCCGGGTTCCCGGGTTTTCGGGCCGGGACTTCAATCTGTAGCGCTGGATCGCCTTGGCGTTTGTGCCGGGCTAGCCGGCAATCTTTACCGGCATAATTCAGATCAAACCACCGCCGCCGAGCCTTCATGCTCGGCGTTTTCGCTTTTGCAGGACTATAAACATGGCAACCCTTCCCATCACCAGGCGCGGCGCTGAAAAACTCAAGGCCGAGCTGCACCAGCTGAAGACGGTTGACCGACCGTGGGTCATCAATTCAATTTCCGAAGCGCGCGCGCAGGGCGACCTCAGTGAGAACGCCGAGTACGACGCCGCCAAAGACCGGCAGGGCTTTGTTGAAGGCCGGATTCAGGAAATCGAGGGCAAGCTGTCGGCCGCGCAAATCATCGACCCGGCCTCGCTTGACGCGGGCGGCAAGGTCGTCTTTGGTTCGACCATCGAGCTGCAGGATGAAGATTCGGGCGACAAGGCGACTTATCAAATCGTCGGTGAGGACGAAGCCGACATCAAGCAGGGCCGCGTCAACATCGGCTCACCGATTGCGCGCGCATTGATCGGCAAGGATGAAGGCGACAGCGCCGAGGTGCAGACGCCCGGCGGCATCAAGCGCTATGAAATCATCGCGGTGATGTACATCTAGCCTGACTCTTCGGCCGTCTCCCATGAAGCAGCGATTCCGCTTGATGCTGGCCGCCCTTTGGTGGGGCAGTCTCACTGGTCTTGGGTTGGTAGTGGTGCCGCTGCTTTTTGTTTATATGCCCAGCCCGGCTTCGGCAGGCAGCCTGGCCGCGCGATTGTTTACCGCGCAGACCTGGCTGGGCATCGGTTGCGCGATGCTGATCTTGCTGCTGGGCATGTCGGGTCGCCAGCGCGGCGATGCACCTGACTTGTCAACGCAGTCTGCGCTGAAATTCGTCGTCGCCGCATTTTTGTTGGCGCTGCTGGTTGAGTTCGGCGTGGCGCCACGAATCGTCAATGCGCGCGCTGCCGGTGAAAGTCTGCGGCTGTGGCACACGCTGGGCAGCGTGATGTATGGCTTGCAGTGGCTGTGCGTCGGGCTGGTGCTGTTTCGTTTGAGCAGGCCCGTAGCGGGTTCAGCCGCTGAATCAAACTAAAGACGCTCCGCCGCCTCCAGCGTATTGACCAGCAACATCGTGATCGTCATCGGCCCCACGCCGCCAGGCACAGGCGTGATGTAGCCAGCCACTGCCTTCACGCCATCAAAATCCACGTCGCCGCAGAGCTTGCCGCGCCCGTCGCGGTTCATGCCGACATCGATGACCACTGCGCCTGGCTTGACCATGTCGGCTGTCAATACGTTTGTCTTGCCGACTGCAGCGACGATCACATCGGCCTGCAGCGTCATGGCTTTCAGGTCGGCCGTTGCACTGTGGCAAATGGTGACAGTGGCATTTTTTTGCAGCAGCATCAGCGCCATCGGCTTGCCGACGATGTTGCTTCGGCCGATGACGACGGCGTGCTTGCCGCGCAGCTCATACCCAATGCTCTCGATCATCTTCATGCAGCCATAAGGCGTGCAGGGCCAGAAGCCGGGCTGGCCGACCATCAGCGCACCGGCACTGGCGATATGGAAGCCATCGACATCTTTAGCTGGCGATATCGCTTCAATCACCTTTTGTGCATCGATGTGCGGTGGCAGCGGCAATTGAACCAGAATGCCGTGGATGGATGCGTCGGCATTGAGTGCGGCCACGCGCTGCAGCAAGGCGGCTTCGCTCAAGTCGGCCGGGTAGGTCTCAAGCACCGAGTGCAGACCGCTGGCCTCGCAGGCTTTGACCTTGTTGCGCACATAGACCTCGCTGGCCGGATTGGATCCGACCAGCACAACAGCCAGGCCGGGAACAATGCCCCGGGCGCGCAAGGCAGCGGCGCGTGCGGAAATCTCGACGCGCAGAGTTTTTGACA
Source organism: Polaromonas sp. (assembly GCA_031421375.1). GTDB lineage: Bacteria > Pseudomonadota > Gammaproteobacteria > Burkholderiales > Burkholderiaceae_C > Polaromonas. The sequence goes on along the minus strand of JANOOO010000305.1, from coordinate 5,456 downwards.
GCGCATTGCCGTCTATGAGTTGTGCCGTCATGTCAAGAGTGATTTATCAACGAAAAAGCTGTTTATCCAGCACCAACGGGTGCAGTCAGCTATAAAAAGTGTAGCGACTGTGGCAGCCGCATCAACCCGAAAGCCGATGCCAAACGGCGGTTCAGGCTTTTTGCGTGGTCGAGCCGAGCGCGATTTTCAGCAGGTCGGCGACGGTGTTGGCGTTGAGCTTTTCCATGATGTTGGCGCGATGTGCCTCGACCGTTTTGATGCTGATGCCGAGGTCGTCGGCGATTTGCTTGTTGAGCCGGCCCGCAACGATGCGCTCAAGTACCTGGGCTTCGCGCGAGGTGAGTTTCGCGAGCAGGGCATCGCGGCTGGCCGACTGCTGGTGTTCGGTGAACGCGCCCCGCGCTTGCGTCAGCATGCGCTCGACCAGGCTGACGAGCTCGGCTTCCTGAAACGGCTTCTGGATGAAATCCATCGCGCCTTTTTTCATTGTGGTAACCGCCATTGGTACGTCGCCGTGGCCAGTGATGAAGACGATAGGCAGCGGCGATTTGCGTTCGACCAGTTTGTCCTGCAATTCCAGGCCGGTCATGCCGTTCATACGGATATCGACAATCAGGCAGGCGACTTCGCGCGCATCGTAGCGGCTTAAAAAAGTCTCGGCCGAGTCGTAGCAGCGCACCCGGTAGTCTTTGCCTTCAAGCAGCCACTGCAGGGAGTCGCGCACGCCTTCGTCATCATCGACAACATAGACCGTACCTTTTTTCGGGATCAAGCTCATGCCAAACTTTCTTCGTGGAATGCAAGCGGGAAGGGTGAATGCCTGGTGCCGAGTACCGGGTACTGAGCGCCGGTGCAGTCAGTGAATGTCGGCGCCCCTTCCGGCACCTTTTTCGGCGTCGTTTGGGGGGCCGCTTTCGGCGATGGCTGCGGGCTGGACTGGAGGCGGCGTGACGGGGATCCAGAAGGTGAATCGGCACCCTATTACGTCCGTGCCATTGTAGAGGTTCTCCGTCTTCATCCTGCCCTGGTGCGACTCCACAATGCTGCGGCACAGCTTGAGTCCGATGCCCATGCCCTCGGCTTTGGTCGAGTAAAAAGCCTCATACAAACGCGCCGTGACTTCGGGCGACAGACCCCGGCCGGAGTCTAGGACCGAGAACTCGACGACGTTTTGCTCCGCGATCCGCTTGGGTACAACGCGCAGCTCGACGTTGCGCCGCGCCGCTGGCAGGTGGGCGTGTGCAATCGCTTCGGCGCCGTTTTTCATCAGGTTAATCAGCACCTGCTCGATCAGGATCGGATCGACCATGATTTTGGGTAGCCTGGCGGCGATGTAGTGGCTTAGCCGCACGTTGTGCCGACGCAGTTCAATCTCGGCCAGCTCCATGGCGTTGTTGACCATGCTGGCCACATCGGCGTGGCTGCGGTTGGGCTCGCTGCGTTTGACGAAGGAGCGGATGCGCTGAATGATTTGCCCGGCGCGGTGCGCCTGCCGCGCGGTTTTCTCCAGCGCCACCAGCAGGTCTTCGTTGCTGATCTGGTTGCCCTTGATGCGCGAGACCATGCCGTTGCAGTAGTTGTTGATCGCCGTCAGCGGCTGGTTCAGCTCGTGTGCCACGCTCGACGCCATCTCGCCCATGGTGATCAGGCGGCTGGCTGTTTGCGCGCGTTCAGTTTGAATCGCGGCTTGCTCTTCGGCGTTGCGGCGCGGCGTGATGTCGGTGGCAATCATCATCTGCGCCAGCCGGCCATCGACCCAGGTCAGGTAGCGCGTTCGCACCTCCAGCCACCGGGCAAGCTCCGGCACATAGATCTCGGCGTTCTCGGTTTGCGCGGAGGTCAATACGTCGGTGGGCAAGCCAGCCATGGCGTCCACAGCGTCGAGCGTATCGCCAAAAGATTGCTTGGCCGGTGCGCCCGCTTGTGCGATCAGGTTCATGTGTCCTGAGACTTCGCCACCAAACCAGGCGCGGTAGAGCTTGTTCGCAAAAAGCAGCTCGTCGCTGCCCAACGGGGCCACCGAGACGGCCGCATCGAGTCCTTCGAGAACCGTCGTGAAGCGCACGTACGATGCCGACAGTTCCTCGCGAATGCGCTTGGGCTCGGTGATGTCGGTCATCGACGTCATCCAGCCGGTTTGCTGGCCGCGCGGGTCGATCAACGGCGACACGTAGAGCCGGGCGTCAAAAATCTGGCCGTTTTTTCGCTGCACGCGAACCTCGAATCCGCCCGGCGGTGCGCGACCGTTAAGCTCATCGTCGAGGCGGGCATGCAGCGTGTCCACGTCCGACGCTGGCCAGTGCGGAAACGGTGCGGTGCGTCCGACCAGATCGCTTTCGGCGAGGCCGGTCATCTGGCAGAAGGCCGGGTTCACGTAGGTGATGCGGCCCTGCAAGTCGAGCGCGCGCATGCCGGTCAGCATGGAGTTTTCCATGGCTCTGCGGAAATTGGTTTCAGTGATCAGCGCCTGCTGTGCCTGCACCCGCCTGCGCGTGTGACGCCAGGTGCCGAGCAGCATCCACACTGTCAGCGCGCTGAGCGCCGACACCAGCCAGAAAAAGCCGCTGCCAACCGCGCCCAGCGACGAGCGGTAGCCTTCTGCACGAATCAAAAGCGCATTACCGACCAGGGACACCGGAATCTCGTAGGCCGCCGCCGCCCGCGCCCACGGCAAGACGCTCCCCTCGCGGGTTTGGGGTGGTGCCACGTTGCCGGCCAGCGTGCGGTTTTTGTCGTCAATCAGCGATACCGCGTATTTCGCAGATACCTCGGTCGGCACGCCAAAGCGCAGCAGGCCATCGACTGAGTACTCGCCAATGATGACGCCGCCAAACTTGCCCTGATCGTCCATCGGCACTTGCAGTTGAAGCGTGGGCGAATTGAAGCCGCCGATCTCGCGCACCAGCACTGGGCGTGAATAAACCGGCTGGCGCAGATCGCGTGCCAGTTCGAAGGTGCCGTCGTTCTCGCCGGGTCGGATGGTTTCACCCGCACTGCGCAACTGGCTCGCGCTGGCACTCGGCGAGGCGTACACAGCCTGAATGCGGCGCTTGTTGTCCACCCAGCTCACCGCCATCAGCTCGGGGTACTGGTTGACCAGCGACTCGGCTTGCACCATGAACTCGGCGGAATCGACTTCCTTATTGGCCACATCGCGCGCAATGCGCATCAGCTGCTCCTGGCGTTCGAGCAAACGCAAGCGCAAGCGCTGCTGGGCGTACTCCACATCGCGGCGCACGGCCTCTTGTTCGCGGTCGATCTCTTCAATGCGCAGATAAGCAAACGCAGCAACGACAGCTGCGAGGAACAAAATCACTGCAAGCAGAGGCCCCAGCGTGATGAAGCGGTCCTGCCGCGCCGGGGACTGGCGGCGCCACCAGCGACGCCAGATAACAGGTGTGCTGTACTGCGAGTCGGCAACGGGGTCTTGCGTTTTTTGAAATGGCATAGGGTTTGCAGCCAGTTTAGAGCTTGCAGGCCAGGCGCAATCCTGATTATTTCTTAATGTGAAATCATAAAGCGCCATTTGAAATATCCCACCCAGTGTGGGACACTTCGGCTTCGTGTCTAATTTCCGATCAAACGCGCCACCAGAGCGCGGCAATGATGCAGGCATGGGCCTTGTCGGTTTGAAAGACTGACACCCAATTCATGATCCCCCAGCGGCAACACCACCCGTGCCGCTTTATTCAGGAGACAAAAATGGCTGCCAATCCCACCCCCGCGATGCCGTCCAGCGCAGAGCAACTTCAGTCTGCCGCGAATGACGCGGGCCACCAGGCGGTGGCCGACAAAGACGCCCAGGAAACCCGTGAATGGATGGACGCGCTGTCGGCCGTCATTCAGAGCGAGGGCCCGGAGCGCGCGCACTTCCTGCTCGAACAGCTGCTCGAGCATGCGCGCCAGAACAGCATCGACATGCCGTTTTCTGCGACTACCGGCTATGTCAATTCAATCGAGGTCGATCAGGAGGAGCGCTCGCCAGGCAACCTCGAAATGGAAGAACGCCTGCGCGCCTACATGCGCTGGAACGCGATGGCGATGGTCGTCAAGGCGAATCGGCTGCACCCGGTCGATGGCGGCGACCTGGGCGGGCACATCGGCTCGTTCGCTTCGCTGGCGAGCCTGTTTGGGGCCGGCTTCAACCACTTCTGGCATGCCGAAAGCGAAGGCCATGGCGGTGACTGCCTCTTTATTCAAGGCCATGTATCGCCGGGCGTGTATGCGCGGGCTTTCATGGAAGGCCGTTTGACCGAAGAGCAATTGCTTAACTTCCGTCAGGAGGTTGATGGCAAGGGCTTGTCGAGCTACCCGCACCCCAAGCTGATGCCCGAGTTCTGGCAGTTCCCCACGGTGTCGATGGGCCTCGGCCCGCTGATGGCGATTTATCAGGCGCGTTTTTTGAAGTACCTGCATGCACGCGGCATCGCCAACACCGAGAACCGCAAGATCTGGGTCTTCTGCGGCGATGGCGAGATGGACGAGGTCGAATCGATGGGTGCAATCGGCCTGGCCGCACGCGAAAAACTCGACAATTTGATCTTTGTCATCAACTGCAATTTGCAGCGGCTCGACGGGCCGGTGCGCGGCAACGGGAAAATCATTCAGGAACTCGAAGGCGAGTTCCGTGGCTCGGGCTGGAACGTCATCAAGCTGATCTGGGGCAATGGCTGGGACCCGCTGCTGGCGCGCGACAAGGACGGCGCGCTGCGCAAAGTCATGATGGACACGCTCGATGGCGACTACCAGGCGATGAAAGCCAACGACGGAGCCTTTGTGCGCAAGCATTTCTTCGGGCAGAGCCCCGAGACCCTGGAGATGGTCGCCAAGATGAGCGACGAGGCGATCTTTGACCTGCGGCGCGGCGGCCATGATTCACAGAAAGTCTATGCCGCCTTTCATAAGGCCGTGCATCACAAGGGCCAGCCTACGGTGCTGTTGATCAAAACCGTCAAGGGTTTTGGCATGGGCAAGATGGGCGAGGCCAAGAACAATGTGCACCAGACCAAGAAGCTGACTGACGACGATATTCGCGCCTTTCGCGACCGCTTCAACATCCCGATCCCCGACAGCCAGCTCGCAGACATTCCGTTTTACAAGCCCGCTGAAGACACGCCCGAGATGCGCTACCTGCACGAGCGCCGCAAGGCCCTCGGCGGCTACCTGCCGCATCGCCGCGTCAAGGCTGACGAGAGTTTTACTGTGCCTGCGCTGGAGATCTTCAAATCGGTGATTGAGCCGACCGCCGAAGGCCGTGAGATTTCAACCACGCAAGCCTTTGTGCGCTTTCTCACGCAGTTGCTGCGCGACCCGGCGCTGGGCCCGCGCGTGGTGCCGATACTGGTCGATGAAGCGCGTACCTTCGGCATGGAAGGCTTGTTCCGGCAAATCGGCATCTACAACCCCGAGGGCCAGAAGTACACGCCGGTCGATAAAGACCAGGTCATGTATTACAA
>JANOOO010000304.1:0-3071 GCA_031421375.1 Polaromonas sp. | reverse complement strand
CCGTGGCAGGCAAAGTACGAAGGCGGCAAGCTCTACGGGCGCGGCGGGGCTGACGACGGCTATGCGGTCTATGCCAGCATCGCGGCGGTGCAGGCGCTAAAAGCGCAGGGCGTGCCGCACCCGCGCATCGTCGGGCTGATCGAAACCTGCGAAGAAAGCGGCTCTTACGATTTGCTGCCTTACGTCGATGCGCTCAAAGCACGGCTCGGCGAGGTGGCCCTGGTCGTCTGCCTCGATTCAGGCGCAGGCAACTACGACCAGCTGTGGCTGACCACCAGTTTGCGCGGCAATGCGGCCGGCACGCTGAAGGTTGAAATCCTGACAGAAGGCGTGCATTCGGGCGACGCCAGCGGCCTGGTTCCTGACAGCTTTCGCGTGTTGCGTCATGTGCTTGATCGCTTGGAGGACAGTGGCACCGGCCGCCTGCTGCCGCTCAGTTTTCACTGCGAGATTCCCTTTGAGCGGCGCGCCCAGGCCGAGGCCACCGCCAAAATTCTGGGCGACGAGATCACCAAGCGCTTTCCGTGGGCGCACTATGACTGCGAAGGTGCCAGCAGCTTTGCACTGCCCACCACCACCGACCCGGTCGAGGCGCTGCTCAACCGCACCTGGCGGCCCACGCTCAGCGTGACCGGTGCCGAGGGCTTTCCGGCCTTGAAGGACGCCGGCAACGTGCTGCGGCCCTACACCGCGTTCAAGCTGTCGCTGCGCTTTCCGCCGCTGGTTGATGCTGGCGTGGCCGTGCAGGACCTTAAAAAATTGCTTGAAGACAACGCGCCTTATCAGGCCAAAGTCACGTTTGACAGCAACGGCAGCGCAACAGGCTGGAACGCACCGGCCACCGTACCGTGGTTCGAGCAAGCCCTCACAGAAGCCTCGCAAAACTTTTTCGGCGCGCCCTGCGGCACCATCGGCCAGGGCGGCACCATTCCGCTGATGGCGATGCTGAGCCGGGGCTTTCCAAAGGCCCAGCTAATGGTGTGCGGCGTGCTCGGCCCGAAGAGCAACGCGCACGGGCCGAACGAGTTTTTGCATGTGCCGTATGCCAAAAAACTCACGGCTGCAGTGGCGCAAGTCATGGCGCAGATGCCGGGCTGAACGGCTGCGGGCAGTCACAACAAATCGGTCAAAAACGCAATCTGCAAATCGGGTTCATATAATTAATTAGGCTTATCAAACGATAAAAAAAGGGAGACGCTGTGCCAAAGCTGGCAGTGAGGATCAAGGGGTGTGCTGTGAGTCTGCGCGAGGCCTGGGGGTGTCGCAGCGGCTTGCGCTTGGGCCGACGTGAAAGCCGGGGAGCCCGCCCATGATGACGCCCTTCACCGCCCGTGACGGCGAGAACCTCGCGCTTTATGAGTGGCCGCTGGACGACGCCAGCACGCTCTCGGCCACGCGTCACGGTGGCGACCGGGATCGTGCCAGCGGCAGCCCCGACCGCGTTCGCGGCATGGTGCTTATCGTTCACGGCCTGGGCGAGCATGCGCTGCGTTATGAACACGTCGCCGCCGCCCTCATGCGCTGGGGTTTTGTGGTGCGCGCCTTTGACCTGCGTGGCCATGGCCGGTCAGGCGGCGAGCGTGGCCAGGTGCCCACCGAAAGCGCGCTGCTTGACGACCTGGCCGAGATCGTCGAAGACGCCGTGCTGCGCTGCCAGCGATTGGGTGCAGCGCAGGCGCGCTCGGCAGGCGCAGACCAGGCTGAAGAGCCGGGTCACGCGGCTGCTGCGCCGCGCTTCAAGGTGCCGCTGATTTTGCTGGGCCACAGTTTGGGCGGTTTGCTGGCCAGCCGCATTGTCTCAATGAATCTGTTTCCGGTCGATGGCCTGGTGCTGTCTTCGCCCGCGCTGGATGCCGGTTTCAGCCGCTGGCAAAAATTGTTGCTGGCCGTGCTGCCGAAGCTGTTACCTGATCTGGTGATCAACAACGGGCTCGATGCTCGTTATTTATCGCGCGACCCGGCTGTGGTGGCGCGTTACCGCGCCGACGACCTGGTTCACACGCGCATCTCGCTGCGCCTGGGGCAGTTCATCGTCAACGCCAGTCAGGCCACGATGGCGGCTGCCGCGCACTGGCACACACCGACGCTGCTGATGTATGCCGGTGCGGACCGGCTGGTCAGCCCGGCGGGCAGCGCAACCTTTGCCAACCGCGCCGCCACATCGCCGCACGTCAAGCCCGGCACGGTGACGGTGCGCTGCTTTGGCGAGCATTACCACGAGCTGTTCAATGAGCTGGAATCAGCAGCCGTATTCTCTGAGCTGGGCAGCTGGTTAGACGTGAAGTTCAAAGCAAATCAGTCGTCAGCCCAACAAGTACGGGCGCAAGCAGATCCTGAATTCATAGCAAGCCTGGCCTGGCTGCCGACGCTGCCTTGAGTCGCCCCGGTGCGCGCCGCGTCAGCGTGGCGCCGTCACTGGCGACCGGCGCGCCAGCCAGAGCAGCGCTGCCGCCGTCAGGCCCAGCGGCACCAGTGATGCGGCATTGAGCAGCGCCCAGCCGCGCGTGGTGACTAGCACGCCCGAGGCCAGCGAGCTCAGCGCCAGCACGCTAAACACACAAAAATTAAGCGCGCCCTGGGCCTTGTCTTTTTCTTCCGGCCGGTAAGTCGTCAGCGCCAGCGCCGTGCTGCCGGTGAACAGAAAATTCCAGCCGATGCCGAGCAGAAAAAGTGCCCACAAAAACTGGTTGAACTCGACGCCGGACAGCGCAATGGCCACGCACGCCAGCGTCAGCGCCAGGCCGACGCCCATCACGCTCAAGGCGCCGAAGCGCTTGATCAAATGGCCGGTGAAAAAGCCCGGCGCGAACATGCCGATCACATGCCATTCCAGCACCAGCGCCACGTCGGAAAAAGGCAGGCCGCAGAGCTGCATCGCAATCGGTGTGGCGGCCATCAGCAGGTTCATCACGCCGTAGCCCAGCGCGCCGGCGGCGGCGGCCACGATGAAGACCGGCTGGCGCATGATTTCGCTCAAGGGCCGCCCGCCGCCACTCGCTTTGACATCAGGCGGTGGCGGAAATTCGATGAAGGCGAGCAGCACCATCGCCAGTAGTGCCACGCCGGCCAGT
>JANOOO010000303.1:0-2538 GCA_031421375.1 Polaromonas sp. | reverse complement strand
TCGACGTTGTCGAACCAGACCTCGTTGACTTCGGCCTCGCCGTCGAGCAGCACGATGGGCCGCACGCTGACGCCGGGTGATTTCATGTCGATCAGCAAAAACGAGATGCCGGTTTGCGGCTTGCCTTCGTTCGAGGTGCGAACCAGGCAGAAAATCCAGTCGCCATACTGGCCCAGCGTGGTCCAGGTTTTCTGGCCGTTGACGATGAATGTGTCGCCCTGACGTTCTGCCTTGCATTTGACAGAAGCCAGATCCGAGCCCGCACCCGGCTCGCTGTAGCCCTGGCTCCACCAGACTTCACCGCTGGCGATACCCGGCAAAAAGCGCTGCTGCTGCTCGGCATTGCCGAAGGCCATGATGACTGGCGCGACCATGACCGGGCCGAAGGGCACAACGCGCGGCGCACCAGCGAGCGCGCATTCTTCTTCAAACAAATGCTTTTGCACCGCGTTCCAGCCTGGCCCGCCGAACTGCTTGGGCCAGCCGTGTCCCAGCCAGCCTTTGGCACCCAGAATTTTCGCCCAGCGCTGCAAGTCGTCACGCGACAGGCGCAGCGCGTGGTGAACCTTGTGTGCAATGTCGGCCGGCAAACTGGCCTTGACCCAGGCGCGAATATCTTCGCGAAAGCTTTGTTCTTCGGGGGTGAAAGTCAAGTCCATGCGGGTCTCCGTTGGCGTGATGGCCGGGTCACGGTTTTAGCACGAATGCCTTTTTTGAGCCGGTCAAAGCGCGGGCTGCTCAGCCAGAGAGGGCAGCGCGATACCCAGTTGCTCGGCAATCGTCAGCACCGCCTCGCGCAACTGCGCGTTGTCGGCCCTGAGCCGGGCCACGGTATTTTCAAGCGTGGTCAATCGGGCCAGCGAATCGCCTGATTCAACGGCCAGCGGCGCTTGGGCCAACAGCGCCGCCACGTCGGGCTCGCCGCAGAGCAAATGCACCCAGCGCTGCTCGCGCGCACCCGGCATGCGCGGCAGCTTTTGCACCGTCGGCTGCCCACCGTCGTCGCCGCGTTGCTGCAGCGCCTGCAGCACGGCTTCGAGCGCGGCGGTGTCTGGAAAGCGATACCAACGGTCGCCATTGGTGCGCAGCTCGGCGGCCGTCTGCGGCCCGCGCAGCATCAGCAAACCCAGCACCACGGCCTGCGGCTCGGTCACGCCTGCAGCGCGCTGAAAATTGTGCTCAAAGCGCGGCACCCGGCTGGAGCTCGCCTCAAAAACCAGGCTTTGCGCCTTCAGGGTCTCGATGGCGCTGCGCGCGTCGTCGTCGCTGATCTCCATCAGTGGCTCGCGGCTGGTTTTCTGGTTGCAGCCCAGCACCAGCGCATTGAGACTGAGCGGATAGCTGTCGGGCACAGTGCGGGCCTTTTCCATCAGCGTGCCGAGCACGCGCGCTTCAATCGGGGTCAGGGTCTTGATGGCCATAAACTTCGCGGTATGAAAAGTGGTGAAGAAAAACGTGCTGAAAAAAACATCGTTATTTTGATCTCTGGCGAAGGCAGCAACATGCTGGCCATCGCCAGGGCCGCGCAACAAGGGCGCTGGCTGCAGACAACCGGTGCGCGCATCGCCTGCGTCATCTCGAACCGGCCTGACGCCGCCGGGCTGTCTGCGGCGGCGGCTTCAGGCTTGCGCACGCACGCGCTGGACCACAAACTGTACGACTCACGCGAGGCCTTTGACGCAGCGTTGCAGCAGCGCATCGATGAATTTGCGCCGGCGCTGGTCGTGCTGGCCGGCTTCATGCGCATTTTGACGCCGGGTTTTGTGCAGCACTACGTCGGCCGCCTGGTCAACATTCACCCTTCGCTGCTGCCCGCGTTCACCGGGCTGAACACGCACCAGCGCGCCATTGACGCGGGCTGCCAATTCGCCGGCTGCACCGTGCATACCGTGACGCCAGAGCTCGACTGCGGCACCATCGTCGCGCAGGCCCAGGTGCCCGTGCGGGCGGACGACACTGCGATCACGCTGGCCGCGCGGGTGCAGGCCGAGGAGCACCGGATTTATCCGCAGGCGATTCGGGCGCTGCTGGCGGGGCAATGAGCACGCTGTCGTTTGCCCTCCTCAGGGTGGAGCTGGAATTGGAATTGGCAGCGTTACCAGCACCCCAGTCCACATACAGACTTGCCAAGTGTGCCGGGCCGCCTGAAGATCGCAGTCTTCGCGCCGATCCCCTATCCCCTATCCCTCACTTTCAGGAACCCATGACACCATCCCACTTTGAACCTGTACTTGTCACCCGCGAAGGCGGCGTGACGACGCTGAGCGTGAACCGCCCGGCGGCGCTTAACGCCCTTGATGTGCCGACGGCCCACGCCTTTTTGGCGGCCTGCCAGTCGCTCGCCAGCGACCCGCAGCTGCGCGTGGTCGTGTTGCGCGGCGAAGGCAAGGGCTTCGGTGCCGGTGGCGATGTCGCTGCCTTGCAGGCTGACCCGACGGCAACCGCGCACGAGCTCATCACTTGCCTGCATGAAGCGGTGTTGTTGTTGACGCGGCTCGATGCGCCGGTGCTGGCCAGTCTGCATGGCGTAGTCGCGGG
>JANOOO010000302.1:0-2728 GCA_031421375.1 Polaromonas sp. | reverse complement strand
CTCGGGTCAGGTGATCAAAGTCGGTGCCGCGCGCTCGCAGCGCTACCTGCTGCCGCGCGCGGTGCCCGGTGTGGGCAGCAGCGTGCCGGTCTCGCGCATTGACGAGGCGGGCCAGCCCGCGCCGTTTGCCCGCCTGCATGCCTTGGCTGGTGGGGCCTTTTGGCTTGACGGGGTGGTCGATGAAGCGGGCGCTGCCGGCCAGCGCCATGACGGCTTGCCCTGGTTTTTAGACGACATGGTGCCCCAGGGCTTCATGGGCCTCACCTTCGCGCAAAGCCACCCAGAGCTGCGGCTGGCGGCCGACCCGGCGCAGTGGAGCAACGACGACCGCTTGCGCGCACTGACGCTGTTTGGCGATGACCTGCCCGGCAACCTGATCGTCGGCGAGGCGGCGTTTGCACGCTTTCACTCGCTGGCCGAACGCATGCCCCGCGCCGCGTCGGCGGCTGACTACCCGCGCCTGGCCGAGGCCGCGATGCAGGGCAGCTTCCCCGGCTCATCGGTCGGCGGCGAGCAGCCGAAGTTTTGCGCCGTCACGGCCGGCCGGCCGGTGCTGGTCAAATTTTCGCCCGCAGGCGACGCGCTAGCGCACCAGCGCGTACGCGACCTGCTGGTTTGCGAGCACCTGGCGCTGCAAACCCTGGCCGCAGCCGGTATCCCCGCCGCCACCACCCAGCTTGCGTTCGCCGAAGGACGCGTTTATCTGGAATCAGCGCGCTTTGACCGCACCGCAGGTAGCCTGCATCGGGCCGGTGCGCCGGGGCGAATCGGCATGGTGTCGCTGTTGGCCTATGACGCGCAGTACGTCGGCCAGATGGACAACTGGGCCGCGACGGCCGAGCGTATGCAGACGCGTGGTCTGCTTGCACCCGTTGATGCGCGCAGGCTGTGCCTGCTCGAAGCCTACGGCCTGCTGATCGCCAACACGGACCGGCATTACGGCAACATCTCGCTGCTGCGGCGACCTACAGGCTGGGCGCTGTCGCCGACTTACGACATGCTGCCCATGCTGTATGCGCCAGTCGCCGGTGAGCTGGTCGAGCGCGACTTCGCGGCGAGCAACCTGCAGCCGACAACAGCGACCCTGCCGGTGTGGTCGCCTGCCTTGGCGCTGGCGCAAGCCTTCTGGCGCAGCGCCGCTGCGGATTCACGAATCTCGGCCGGGTTTCGCGCGATTTGCACTGAAAATCTTAAGCATTTAGCCGGTTGATCCTTGCTGCACGGGCGCAAGCAGCTCCTGATTTAATAGCGGACAGCTTGCCGGTCAGGCCCGCTACCGGAAAAAAACCAGCGCGCCCGTGACGACAGCCACCCCCAACGCGATCACCGCGATGCCCGCCAGGCTCAAGAGCCGGATCCGGTTCACCTCGACCCGGGCGATCAACTGCGCGTTCTGCTCGGTCAGCGTCTTGATCAGCGCCGACGAGGCCAGCATCTGCGCGTGCAAGGCGTCGGTGGCGTCTTCGAGCGCATCGACACGGCTTTGCAAGGCCGTCAGTGTGGGCGCGGCACCGCTTAGCGGCGCGTGGATGTCGGCGGGCGAAGGCCGTTTGCTGACCGAGCCCCAGAGCTTTTTGGCGCTCTCGGCCGCCTTGGGCGCGTTGTGAATCACGTCCGACCACGGCACCATTTTCAACACGGAAAGCCAGCCTATTGCCATCATGAATCCTTGGGTAGAAATTGCTGCTCAGACGGGAACGGGCACCGCAAGCACCGCACCGGCATCACGCAGCGCCAGCGGCCCGGCTGACCCGGGCCGCTCCTCGCGCCCACCGGGGTGCTTCGCAAAGCGCGCCGGGTCGCGGCCATGCACGGGTGCAGCATCATGCCAGGGCCAGCCGCCGAATTGCGTGCGCTGGTAGTCGCGCAGCGTCTGCGCAATCTCGGCTTGCGTGTTCATCACAAACGGGCCGTATTGCGCCACCGGCTCGGCAATCGGCTTGCCTTGCAGCAGCAAAAATTCGGCTGCTTCAGCGCCCGTGTTCTCAAGCTCGACTGCCGCGTCGGCGTGCAGCGTGATTGCCACGTGCTCGGCCACGGCCTGGCCGCTGACCCGCACCGACTGGCCCTTGAAGAAATACAGCGTGCGCCGCGTGCCTGCACCGGCTGCCGTCGGCAACGCAAAGCGTGCGCCCGGTGCCAGCCGCAGCGTCCAGATGGCCACGTCAGAATCAGCTTGCGCGGCCCATGAGTCGGGCGGCGGGGCCAGCGGCTGCAACGCGCCCGCTGCGGTGTCGCCTCCCTCAGGCGCTTGCATCCGCCCTGCAATCACTGCGACCTCCGTCGCCCGGCCACGCGCATCAGTGCTGACATGGCGCGGAATCTGCTCGGACCACAGCATCGTGAAGTGCGGTTTGACCATTTTGTTTACCGCAGGCAAGTTGAGCCAGATCTGGAACAGCTCCAGCGGATTAGGCGCGCCGCTGTCGAGCAGCGGGAACATCTCGGAATGCACGATGCCGCTGCCCGCCGTGACCCACTGCACATCGCCGCCGCCAAAGCGCGCCGCCGCACCCAATGAGTCGGCGTGGTCAATCAGGCCCTTGCGCACAATGGTCACGGTCTCGAAGCCGCGATGCGGGTGGCCGGGGAAGCCGGGCACCACGTCGCCGTGGTACATGCTCCAGCCGTCCTGGCGGCTGAAGTCCTGCCCGATCTGCCGACCATTTAATGACGCGGCCGGGCCCATCTGCGCATTGCCCGCCGGGTAGGCGTCGTCGTGGTAGGC
>JANOOO010000301.1:0-2446 GCA_031421375.1 Polaromonas sp. | reverse complement strand
CAGCCCGGCTGAGCAAGGGCGCGTCGGCCCAGAAGCAGCCCCGCGTCAGGTAATGGCTCTGGATGCGGTACTTCGCCAGCAACGCGGCATGCTCGGCCTCAGGCAGCGGTGCAGCGCGTTGGGCCACGCATTGACGCAGCGTGACCGACGATTCCCAGGCTTCCCAGGCCAGCGCGCGATCAAGCGCCGTGGCCGCATCGCCGCAGAGCAGCCCGTCGGCCAGCCAGGGCAGCAAGTCCCCCCGCGCAGACGCCGGTGCGCCTGCGGCCAGCGCCGCCCACGCGTCGGGCAGAAACTGCCGGGCATCCTGAAAAAACCAGTTCACGTCTGACGGCCGACCCAAAAACAAGCCGCGCAGAATCAGGCCCAGGCAGGCACTGCGGTGCGCCGCTGCATAAGCCAGCGCCAAGCCCGCGCCCCATGAGCCGGCGACGACCAGCCAGCGCGTCACACCCAGGTGCAGGCGCAGCGCTTCGATGTCGGCGACGAGGGCATCGCTGGTGTTCAGCTCAAGCGAGCCATAGGGCAGGCTGCGACCGCAGCCGCGCTGGTCGAACAGGCTCAGGCGGCAACGGGTCAAGTCAAACAGTTGGGCATGCCGCGTCGAGCACGCACCGCCCGGCCCGCCGTGCAAAAAAAGCACCGGCAGCGCACCCACCTGGCCACCTTGCTCGTAATAAATGCGGTGACCGCCAGGAACCCCGAGCCAGCCAGTGAGGGTTGACTCGCCTGGTATCAGCGGTGCCAGGGCGGGGTCAGCGCAGGTCACGCCCGGCCGGTTCAATGCAAGCTCGGCAGGAGCATGGGCAGGCTGGTCGAAAGGCGAGGCTGGCGCGGTCATGCAGCCGATGCTAGCCGCAATCAGGCAGGCGCAGACCTCATGAAAATCATGAGGTGCAATTGCAGATTCCTGCGATGGACGCCAGCGCGCAGAAGCCGATACTGGCCCGCGTACCGGTAGATGAACTGCCGGGACATTCACCGCACTTTTGCGGCATCAACTGCACTGGAGACTTCGTATGAAATGGGAAAAACCTGCTGCCAGCGACATGCGCTTTGGCTTTGAAATCACGATGTACATCGCCAACCGCTAAGCGCGGCCAGCCCGCCGGCTCAAACCGGTGGGCTGATTTTTTTGCGGCCCGGACTTCTGCGCGTTAGCCACAGGAATTGTTTATCTTGAAAGTCCATGTTCTCGGCTCGGCAGCAGGCGGCGGATTTCCGCAATGGAACTGCAACTGCCCCAATTGCCACGCTTGCCGCCAGGGCAACCCGCGCTTCACGGCCCGGACGCAGTCGTCCATCACGATCAGCGCCGATTCGGAAAACTGGGTGCTGTTCAACGCCTCGCCCGACATCCTCCAGCAAATCCGCAGCTTCCCGGCATTGCAGCCGGCGCGCAGCCTGCGCGACACCGCCATACGCGCCGTGCTGCTGATGGACGCACAGATCGACCACACCACCGGCTTGTTCATGCTGCGCGAGCACCGCCAGCCACTGGAGCTCTGGTGCCACGCGCTGGTGCGTGATGACCTCATGAGCGGCAACCCGCTGTTCAAAGTGCTCGGTCATTACTGCGGCATTAACTGGCAGGAGCTCGTGTTGGGCGGCGAAGGGTTTGCGATGCCCGCCGTTCCCGGCCTGCATTTCACGGCGCTGCCTTTGATCAGCAACGCACCGCCCTATTCACCGCACCGCGACCAGCCGCAGCCTGGCGACAACGTCGGCATGACGGTGCGGGAACCCGCCACTGGCAAGCGACTTTTTTATGCGCCGGGCCTGGGCCAGATGGAGCCGCACGTGTGGGCCGCGATGCAGGCGGCAGACTGCGTGCTGGTCGATGGCACGCTGTGGACCGACGACGAGATGATCACGCTCGGCGCGTCGAAAAAAACCTCGCGCTCCATGGGCCACCTGCCGCAGCTAGGGGCGGGCGGCATGCTCGAATGGCTGGACCAATTGCCGACCAGCACGCACAAGATTCTGATTCACATCAACAACACCAACCCGATTCTTGATGACGCCGGTGAGCAGCGGCGCATGCTGACA
This sequence comes from Polaromonas sp., assembly GCA_031421375.1. GTDB lineage: Bacteria > Pseudomonadota > Gammaproteobacteria > Burkholderiales > Burkholderiaceae_C > Polaromonas. Next base: position 397 of record JANOOO010000301.1, on the reverse strand, counting down.
GAGCGCGGGATTGAGGTGGCCTTTGACGGCATGGAAATTAATTTATGAGCCACGCGCAATCCACCGCAGCCGCGTCGCTGCCTCTTCCCTGGAGCGCCGAAGAATTTGAAGCCCGCCTGCGCGGCAAGAGCACCAGCTACCACATTCATCACCCCTTCCACGTCATGATGGCCGAGGGCAAACTAACGCGCGCGCAGTTGCAGGGCTGGGTGTTGAACCGCTTTTATTACCAGGTGTCGATTCCACTTAAAGACGCGGCGATTTTGTCAAACTGCGACAACCGCGAGATTCGCCGCGAATGGATTTTGCGCATCCTTGACCATGACGGCTGCACGCTGGGCGGCATCAACGACGCGGGCGGCATTGAAGCGTGGATCGGCCTGGGCGAGGCGGTGGG
>JANOOO010000300.1:0-1789 GCA_031421375.1 Polaromonas sp. | reverse complement strand
GGCTGGCTGCGCGACCAGATTGGGCCAGACCGGCGTGACGCAAACCACCTCATCACCGGCATCGACCACCGCCTGCACCGCCAGCATCAGGGCGTTGACGCCGCCCGATGTGACGGCGATGCGCTCTGGCCCGATGGCAGCCGCACCAGCGCTGCGCAGTGACGTGGCGTAGTGCGCAATCGCCGCGCGCAGTTCAGGCAGTCCGAGGTTGTGCGCATAGAACGTTTCGCCATCACGCAGCGAAGCGGCAGCGGCATCGCGGATGACAGCGGGCGTGACCTCGTCGCTTTCGCCAAACCAGAACTTGAGCACGTCGGCGCGCCCGAGGCCGGCATTGGCGACCTGGCGAATCATGGATTCTTCGAGACTTAAAACGGCTTGGCGCATGGGAATCCAGATCAGGTTGAAAAAGCAAAACGGGTTGATGAGCACATCCCGGCACTGGCGACGACAAGTCAGATTTCAAGGGATCGCTGCATCGATTTATCTCTTACGACCAGCTCTTGAAATGCATCTGTGTGTGGGCAGATTGGATGCAAGCGGCAGCGACAAAGCGTTCACCCAATGTTCCCCGAAATGCATTGAAACGCCGCGATAAAAGACGGACCCATTATTTTATTCAAGGAGCTCAACATGTTTTACGCACCCGCCCTTCATACCCGCCATGCCGCCCCTGCATTTCGCACCTTCGACCGCAGCCTGGAGCGCTTCGTCAACGACGCGTTGTTTTCGGGATCGGGTCGCAACCTGAGCGTTCAGGAAGACGACAAAGCCTGGACCGTGACGCTGGACCTGCCAGGCATTGCCCGTGACGAACTCGACATTCAGGTCGAGGGCACCGCCGTTCGACTTAAAACCAAAGTCGAAGCCAAGCGCCAGTTCAAGGCCGCGTACGAGTTGCCTCAAGAGATCGATGCCGAAGCGACCCATGCGTCGCTCGACTCCGGCGTGCTGACACTGGTTCTGGGCAAAAAAGCACCGGTCAGCCAGGCGCGGCAAATTGAAGTGAAGTGATGATTTTTTGATGTGATCGCAGCCCGGCAAGACACCCGTTTTGCCGGGCCATTCCCACGGCTTGTACGGCTTGTACGGTTCGAGTTGCCCGCATACCAGGCAGCGTATCGCGGCGACGGCTTCAGGATTGCAATTCGGCCAGCGCCCAACGCGGCTTCACGTCAAATGTGTAGTCGCTCTGCACGCCTGCCACGCCCGCCTGCAGCCGCATGGCGGCAGCCAGCGCGATCATCGCGCCGTTGTCGCTGCACAAATAAAGCTCGGGGTAATGCACGCGAATGCCGCGCTGACTGCCTGCCGCACTGAGCTGCGCGCGCAGGTCCGAATTGGCCCCGACGCCGCCCGCCACTACCAGCCGCTTGAGCCCGGTCTGCGCCAGCGCCGCCAGTGATTTTTTGACCAGCACTTCGACAATCGCCGCCTGTGTCGATGCGGCCAGATCGGCCTTGCGCTCGTCCAGCGTAGCGCCGAGCTTTTTTGCCTGCGTCATGACCGCCGTTTTTAGCCCCGCGAACGAAAAATCGAGATTGCCGCTGTGCAGCAATGGGCGTGGCAGTTTGAAAGCCGCAGCGTCGCCAGCCAGCGCCAGCTTCGCCAGGTGCGGCCCGCCCGGGTAAGGCAGGCCCATCAGCTTGGCCGATTTGTCGAACGCTTCGCCGGCCGCGTCGTCAATCGTTTCACCGAGCAGCTGGTAGCGCCCCACGCCATCGACGCGCATCAGCTGCGTATGGCCGCCCGACACCAGCAGCGCGACGAAGGGAAATTCAGGCGGGTC
>JANOOO010000299.1:0-5710 GCA_031421375.1 Polaromonas sp. | reverse complement strand
ACCATGAGCTTCGACCTCGTTTTATTCGGCGGCACCGGCGACCTGGCCTGGCGCAAGATCATGCCGGCGCTGTTTCAGGCCTTTCGCCACGGCTCGCTGCCAGCGGGCGGTCGCATCATCGGCGTGGCACGCGACGCCCTGACAGACGCGCAATACCGCGAGCTCATCAAAAGCCGGTTCGATGAAGTGGAGCTGGCCAAACAACCGAGCGAAGACGAGTTTTCGCGCTTCGCCGCGATGCTCGAATACCTGCGCATGGACTTGTCGCAACCGGCCGACTACGCCGCGCTCGCGGCGAAGCTCAAGCAACGCAACGCAGGCACCGTGGTGATGTACCTGGCGACTGCGCCGGGGCTGTTCACCACCGTGTGCAAGCAGATGGCCGCAGCCGGCCTCAACGGCCCGCAAACCCGCGTGGTGCTGGAAAAGCCGCTGGGCCACGACCTGGCCTCAAACCGCGCCATCAATGCAACCGTGCGCAGTGTGCTGAAGGAAGAGCAGATCTTTCGCATCGACCATTACCTGGGCAAGCCGTCGGTGCAAAACCTGTTTGCGCTGCGTTTTGGCAACGCGCTGTTCGAGCCGCTGTGGCGGCGCGAGCTGATTGCCAACATCCAGATCACCATCTCCGAAAAAATCGGCATTGAAAAACGCGGCGCGTTTTATGACCACACTGGCGCGCTGCGCGACATGGTGCAAAACCACGCGTTGCAGTTGCTCTGCGCCATCGGCATGGAGCCGCCGATTGACGCGAGTGCCGACGCAATTCGCGACGAAAAACTCAAGGTGCTGCGCTCGCTCAAACGCTGGACGCCGCAGACACTTAGCCAGCACGTGGTGCGCGGCCAGTATGCGGGCGGCAGTGTCGATCGCGAGCCAGTTGCGGGCTACCGCAGCGAGAAAGGCGTGAGCCCGGGCAGCAACACCGAAACCTTCGTGGCGCTGCGCACCGAAATCGCCAACTGGCGCTGGGCCGGCGTGCCCTTTTACATTCGCACCGGCAAGCGGCTGGCCGGGCAGGACGCGCACATCGAAGTTAATTTTCGGCCCGCCGCGCATGCCATCTACGCCTCGTCGCTGGGAGGCTCCAACGCGCCGAATCGGCTGGTCATTAATCTGCAACCCCGAGACGGGCTGGCGCTGCACTTGATGGCGCAAGGCGCAGATTCCCGCAGCGCCCGCCGCGAGCCCATACCCGCGCTGGCCCCGGTGCAGCTTGACCTCGATTTCGACAAACGTTTTGGCTCCGAACGCGTCGGTGCCTACGAGCGGCTGCTGCTCGACGTAATTGCCGGGCGGCTCAATTTATTCGTGCGCAGCGACGAGCAGGAAGAAGCCTGGCGCTGGGTCGAGCCGATCATGGACATGTGGAATGCCGACCCGGCCGGCCCCCGGTCGTACGCGGCAGGCACCTGGGGGCCCAGCGCGGCGAGCGCGATGATTGCGCGGGACGGGTATTGCTGGAGCGAAGAGTGTTGATGTGGCCCCCTCGGGTGGCAGGAAGTTACACGAAGTGAACGACCGTGGGGGCGTTAACCTCAAGCGGAGAACCCTCACCCCAGCCCTCTCCCGGAGGGAGAGGGAGCAAGGCGGGGGCTCCCCATTCCAGCAGGGGCCGCGGGACTGGCTCTGCCAGACCGCAGGCGCAGCGGCCCCCTCGGGGGGCAGGAAGTTACACGAAGTGAACGACCGTGGGGGCCATCTTGCTCGATCGAATTAAAGCTTCGCTGCCCTCGCTGGCCCCAGCCGAGCAACGCGTGGCCCAGCTGGTGCTGGCCGGGCCGCGCCTGTTTGCCAATCTGCCGATCTCCGAGCTGGCCGCGCGCGCGCAGGTCAGCAAGCCGACTGTCGTGCGCTTTTGCCGCAGCGTCGGCTATGACGGGCTGACCGACTTCAAGCTCAAGCTGGCCGGCAGTGTCAGTGAAGGCGTGCCCTTCATTCACCGCAGCGTCGATGCCGACGACAAAACAGCCGACGTGATGGTCAAGGTGATCGACAACACCGTCGCGGCCTTTTTGAAATACCGCAACGACGCCAGCGCGTCGGCCATTGAAAAGGCTGCTGACGCGCTGCTTGCCACTTACCACGCTGGCAAGCGCATCGAGTTTTTCGGCGTCGGCAACTCGGGCATCGTCGCGCAGGACGCGCAGCACAAGTTCTTTCGCCTCGGCATTACCAGCATTGCCTACAGCGACGGCCACATGCAGGTCATGAGCGCGTCAATGCTCGGGCCGGGCGACTGCGTGCTGGTCATATCAAACTCAGGACGCACCCGCGATTTGATCGACGCGGCCGGCATTGCGCGTAAAAACGGCGCGACCACCATCGTCATCACGCTTACCGGCTCGCCACTGGCTGCGGCCGGCACCATTCACCTGGCGGCCGATCACCCGGAAGGCTATGACCGCTACAGCCCGATGGTGTCGCGGCTGATGCACTTGATGATCATCGACATCGTGGCGACCTGCGTGGCGCTGCGCATCGGCTCCAAGCTGCAGCCGATTCTGCAAAGCATGAAAGACAACTTGCGGAGCAAGCGTTACGCGTGATGCTGGCGCGACCTGGTTCGCCGTGGGCTTGAATGCGAACGAGGGTCGGTTGTTACCTCCCTCGCCCGCTGGCGGGAGAAGGAGCAAGACGAGGCCGTGGCGTCAAGCAGGCACCTGCGGGCTCTCGCGGGGATGTCTGCATTTTTTTAGCGTCTGAAGCACATGGCTAATCAGGTTGAATATGGCTAAAGCACAATAGCTACGGGCGAAATCAGCTACGTTTTTGATAGCTACTGGACTGACCTCCAGGGCTCACGCCGACGGCAAGGCACGCTCCACAATCCCGGCGAACAGCGCCGAGCCCAGCGGCAAAATCCGGTCATCGAAGTCGTAGCAGCTATGGTGCAGAAAGCGTCCGCCAGAGCCAGCCCCGCCCGGCGTCTGATCACCCGCAAGCTCACCCTGACCGATACGCAAATAGGCACCCGGCTTGTGCTGCAGCATGAAAGAAAAATCCTCAGCCCCCATGCTGGGTTCCAGATTGCGCACAACTTGGGTCGGACCGACCAGCTGCTCGGCCACGTCTGCGGCCAGTTCATATTCAGCCAGGGTGTTGATGGTTGCCGGGTACAGGCGCTCGTACTGCACTGTGGCGCTGGCACCCAACGCCTGGGCGACGCCGCAGCACACTTCGCTCAACCGGCGCTCGATCAGCGCCTGCACAGACGCATCGAAGCTGCGCACCGTGCCGGTGAGTGTGGCGGTGTCAGGCACCACGCTCATCGCGTTCGGGTCGCCCGCGTGCATTGCGCACAGGCTGATGACGGCGCTATCGACCGCCTTGACGTTGCGCGAGACGATGCTTTGCACCGCCGTGATGATGTGCGCCGCCACCAGTACCGGATCGACCGTGAGGTAAGCATGCGCGCCGTGGCCACCCTTGCCGGTGATGGTGATGGTGATGCGGTCAGCGGCGGCCATCATCGGGCCGGCATTCAGCCCGATGACGCCGCGCTGCAATGACGGCCAGTTGTGCATGGCATAAATGGCGCTGGCCGGAAAGCGCTCGAACAGGCCATCGGCAATCATGGCCTGCGCTCCGCCGCGCCCTTCCTCGGCCGGTTGAAACACCAGCACGGCATCGCCGGCAAACTGCCGAGTCGCGGCCAGGTAGCGCGCCGCGCCGACCAGCATGGTGGTGTGGCCGTCATGGCCGCAGCCGTGCATGACGCCGCTGCGGGTTGATTTCCAGCCGAAAGCGTTGTGCTCGGTCATGGTGAGTGCGTCCATGTCGGCGCGCAGTGCGACCATGGGGCGTGCGGCTTTAACCGCGTACTTGCCGTTCACACCATGCAGGGCCGCAGCCCGGCCTTGCCCACGGATCACGGCGACCACGCCGGTTTTGCCAATGCCGGTGTGGACCTCATCAGCCCCGCACAGCCGAAGTGCCGCCGCAACGCGGCCAGCCGTGTACACCTCTTCAAAACCCAGCTCGGGGTGGGCGTGCAGGTCACGCCGGAAGGCGGTTAGCTCCGGGTGAAATTGCGAAATGTGGGCGAAGGCGCGCTGGCTGGCGGCGAGGCGCGGCGCAGCGGACGCAGCCACAACCGGGGCGGGACCGCGCGGCGAAGGCGTTTCAACAAGGCGCGCAGCAGGCACGGTGGGTTTCCTTCGGGTTCAACGTCATGGTTGGGAGGGGCTGTAACAGCGAAGTCTGGTGCTGTTGTTGCTGCCGGGTAAATTGGTCTTGCACGGTGTTTGCTTTCAGACAACGGATGGGTACACGTCGTCGCCGACAAATTGGGGCCGCGCTATGCATCAAAGTGCAACCCGTCCACGGCGTCGCGCCGAAAAAAAGCCCCACCGCGTTTCCACGATGGAGCTTTTTGATCGTTCATCGTCTAGCTAGCCAAGGCCAGCAGGGGATCAGAACAGGTGGCGAACGCCGACGGCCAGCACAGAACGCTTCTCAATAGAAGTAGTTCCGGCCGCCTGGACAGGTGCCAAATCATACTTCTGGGTGATGCCACCAGCGTAAATCGCCGTCCGCTTCGACAGCTTGTAAGTACTGAACAAGCTCACACCGTCCGCATTCAAACCGCCGTTGTCCGGCCTCGACGCCACGTAGCCGAGCGTGACATCTGCTGCGCCGAAAGGAACAGTAACACCGACTTGCAACTCTTTGTCTTTGGCGTTCGTTACTTTGTCCTTGGAAGCCTGGAAACCAGCGTTCAACTTCAAAACGCCGAGGTCATAAGAGCCGGCCACCAGGTTGTACTCCCGCTCGTTCAGGAACGGACTGCCAGCAGCCACACCCGTCGTGGGAGAAGCCGCATTGATCGTAGTGCCCAGATTAAATTTTTCTTGCTGGAAGGCATAACCAACCAGCAGGGGACCATTGGCGTACTTCAGGTGGAAACTGTTGTTGCGCGATGCATTGCGACCAGGCGCTTTGTCTTCGCCAGTGCCGACCAGGAACGAGCCGCTGAAGCCGCCGAATGAAGGCGACGCGTAAAGGAAGCTGTTGCTGGCCCGCCTGTTGTAGTCAACCACACCGTTCGACCAAACCTGATTAATTTGCGAAAGGCTGAACAGCTGCGCGTTGCCGCCGTAGTTGGTCGAGACGCGGAGCGCGTCATAGGCGGTCAAGTGACGGCCGAGGGTTGCAGTTCCGAAACCACCGTTCAAACCGACATACGCCTGACGGCCAAACAAGCCGCCGTTTTCATTGCCAACGCCGGTATCGACATTGAGACCACCCTCAAGCACAAAAACAGCCTTCAGCCCGCCGCCGAGGTCTTCAGAACCGCGCATGCCGAAGCGGGAGGTCGCCAGACCACCACTGTCGACAACAGCCTGCCTGGTTTTTGTGCTGGTCGTGCTGGTAACCGGTGCGTTAGCAGCGCGCGCACGCACTGTGTTGAAGTTGCTGCCAACGTAAGCATCGGCAATGCCGTACAGGGTCACGGACGATTGAGCTTGTGCCATGCCGACGATTGCGCTGAGCGCTGCGAATGCAATAAGGGTTTTTTTCATTGAAAAATTTCTCCAAGGTTGAACATGGGGCTGTTGCAAGAAAACCGATTCGGCTTGCGCCAAATTAATTTCCAATCGGCCCGGGTAAACCCCCTTCCGGGAAGCTGCATTCATTGAACCAGAGCGTGCGCCATTCGGCAAAGAAAACCGCCCAAAAAACCATGCTTCGTTGCGGTGGTGCGACA
>JANOOO010000298.1:0-1775 GCA_031421375.1 Polaromonas sp. | reverse complement strand
GAGCGGCTGTCGGCGCTGCTGGATGCCAGCCGCGAGCGGGCGCGGCTGCAGCGCGAAGCCTTCGACGAAGCCCGCCAGACGACCGAAGCAGCGCCGCAAACTGCTTCGCCCGCCCCAGCCACCCACCGCCACGCTGCTTTCGCTTCATTGCCATGACGAACAAAAAAACAGCCTTCACCGCACAGGCGCAGAGAACGCAGAGGGCCGCAGAGAGATTCATGCTGGTTTGCCCATCACAGCGCCGTCACAGCGCCCAAGCAGTGATGCGCCCACAAAAACCCACCCCTTTCTTTCCTTCCTTCATTTTTTCTCTTCCTCCTCCTCTAACTCTGCGTCCTCTGCGCCTCTGCGGTGAATGCCCCCGCTCCCGATCCCGATCCCGATCCCCACTCACCCACCCCCACCCTCAAGAAAACCATGCCCTGCTGGATCGCCCTGCACACCTCCATCACCCCTGAGTCCGGCGGGTCGGTGATGCTTGAGGCCGCCGCGCAGCACGCCGTCGCCTGCCTGGCGCTGGGTTTCACGCCGCGCGTTGCGCTGGTCGATGAAGTGGTGCTGCTGGACGTGACCGGCAGCCTGCGCCTGTTCGGCGGGCTGGTGCGGCTGATGCACCAGCTGGCGCTCGAAATCAGCTTCTTTTTTAAGTCAAACAAGCTGGAAAGCCATACAGAATGGGCGCAGGCAGCTACGTCTTTGATAGCTATTGGCCGGCTGCGAAACGCGCGTTCGGGGGCCGGAAAACCGCCGCGCCGCACCGCTGACCTGCCGATGCACACGCTGAGCGCAGCGCGCCCGCACCTCGGTGTGCTGGAGCGCATCGGTTGCCGCAACTGGGGCGATTTGCTGGCGCTGCCGCGTGACGGTTCGGCCCGGCGCTTTGGTAGCGGCCTGTTCGACGCGCTTGACCGCGCACGCGGCCAGCTGCCCGACCACTACGACTGGCTGACGCTGGCCGAACAGTTCGACGAAAAAATCGAGCTCGATGCGCTGGTCACGCACGCGCCTGCGCTGATGGCCGGGGCCGAGCGCCTGCTGGTGCAGCTGCAGGCCTGGCTGCTCGGCCGGCAAAGCGGGCTGACCGCGCTCAGGCTGATCTGGCACCTCGACAAGCGGCGCGATGTGGCACCGACTGGCGAGCTTGAAATCCGCACCGCCAACCCGGCGCAAGACCTGCGGCATGTTGCGCGGCTGGTCTCCGAACACCTGACGCAGCAAAAGCTGCCCGCGCCGGTTTACGCCTTGCGCCTGCAATCGCTGGAAACACAAAAACTCGCCGATTCCGCCGCCGCCACCGGCAGCCTGCTGCTGGAAGCGCAGCACGCGGGCAGCAGCGCGACCGAGTTGATCGAGCGTTTGAGTGCGCGCCTGGGCGATGCGAATGTGCTGGCCTGGCAGCCGCAAGCCAACCACCGGCCCGAGCAAATGCAGCGCTGGACAAGCGCCCGCAGCGCGCTGCCAGTCGCTATTAAATCAGGAGCTGCCTGCGCCCGTTCCGATTGGGCTACAGCCCGAAATTACTCAAGAAAAGAGCTTGAAAATGGTTTGAAGAAGTCGGCAGCCCGGCCGGACCCCATGAGCTCGACCGCGTCGGCCAGCCAGGCGTGGCGTTCAGGCGAATCACGTCGGCCGGGTCCATCGGACAGGTCAGGCCGGGCCGGGCGGGCCGGTCGCATAGACCGCATGGATCGTGTAGAGGCCCTGTACCCGAGCTGGCTGCTGGCCGAGCCGCTGGTGCTGGCCACCTTCGGCAACAGCCCGATGTACCAGGGCCG